>BQIY01000017.1 GCA_021604265.1 Nitrospirales bacterium | reverse complement strand
CAGCAAGTATCAGCGATATTCGGCGAGGAGACACGGTGGTGACTCACAGTGTAACGGGGGGATAAATGATATCTCACGATCACCCCAGCCTGATTTTGAAACGAATTGGTCCCACGCCCAGTGAACACTCCTTGATTTCCTAATGGAGACCTCGTCCCAGCAATTCCCCCACCACCCAACCCGCCACCGCCAAATCCACCGCCACCGCCAACACGCCCCCCTTGCCCATCCTGACCCGGCAACGGACCATCTTGATCGGATGGATCGCCGTCAAACGAAAACCCCTGTAGGGCTGGAGAAAAGTTAAACGATTCAATCAACCGAATTTCAAGGCTTTTATACCGCTTCGTGAGAAATGGAAGATCAATACCAATATTTCCATTATGTGAATACGCATTCGCCCCAGTGTTATTGACATAAAATTGAGCCACTCCCGAATACGTCCCAGACAAAATCACATCGGCACTTTCATATGAGAGAGTCAGTGTCGGAATGACAAATGTTCCAAAATCATCGCGTTTATTTTTTTTACTTTCAAAAAACAGGTTATCCGTGTATGTTTCGGTCACACTGAGAGAAGAATGAAGTGTAAGCGTGGCAAACAGCGGTACCGGAAACTGAAATAACGAGACACAGACAATAACGAGAATGAATCTTACATATCGACTTCGCAGCATTACAGACATCACCAGTCCCTCTCTTTTCTGAAAGCTATTTTTTGAAGCTGCAAACCGACATCATTCAACCGCTGGCCGTTCAAGAAGCCCATGAGTCGAGAATCATTACATTGCCAACACACCATAATTGGACCTCCAACGAATTGTGGGCAAAAACTTCGGGTTATATTTCAAATGGTTTTCGATCGGAAACTGGAGTGTTCCTGAAGACCAACACGTCTACCTCTATACAATACACCATATAATTGGTGAAACCAACACAATTTTTTAATATTTCTTCATAACAGAAGCAGCGCCAAGAATATGAACAAGGGGTTAGTGAATACGCGCAGCAACGCATGACATGTTCAGGTCAACATATAAAAAGAAGATATGATAAAACGACAAATGCAACGCAACCATTCTTCTGAATTTCAATCGAAAGTCCCGTTGGCTGCCATCAAGAGTGAGCAAAACATAAATCGTTGGAGAAGTCTTGGGCGCCAAGACACAACGGATTAGCCTTCTTGCGGCATTCAACAATTCCCCTCTGATGGCCCCAATGCGATTTGAGAACTATTGCGAAACCACAGCGTTGAATATTTGCCTTGAACAGATGCGACTCCCCGAGCTGCGCCCCGGGCAAACGGTGCTCATGGACAATGCCTCCGGCCATAAATCTTCGACCACCAAAACCATCACTGAAAGCAAGGGAGACACCCAGAAATATTTACCGACATACTCGCCTGACCTCAACCCGATTGAGCCTCAATAAGCTATTCTCAAAGCCCGTCTGAGAAAATGCAAAAGTCCTCACCAATCGCTTAGCGAAGCCATCGATACAATATTCACGATGGACGAATAAAAAGTTAAATCACTATAGGTTAAAGAATCGTACAAACTTGACGAGTAGTCTATATTGAGCGTCAAACCTTGTAATATTTCCAATCCAGATGTCCAAACTGACGCAACGCAGGCTCCCTCCCAGAGAACCACTTGGCGTTCGGATGACGAGAAGTCGACCTGCCTGCGCAATGCTGGAACCTTGCTTCGGCAAGGCTGGCAGCTTTTTTCAATATTCCATTTATGAGCAACGATCTCAACAGAGTAGGCGGACTGAGTGCAAAACAATGATTATCCACACACATCCACTATCAGTCGCAAAACGCTACAGGGTCTACCCCTCTTTGTGATACTACCAGACAATTGCCGGCATAATTATGTGTGGTCGATGGACGTTACCTATGGCTCTATAGCCAAAGGGTAGCCTACCTCGAGACGGAGCATATTCAAGCACAGAGGATTCAAAGCAGCATGGATGTGCGAGGCGCCTGGCGGGATATCGTGATTGAACAACGTTGGCGCACCGTGAAGATATGAGGAAGTGTCCTGGGAGACCGATGAGTCTGTATCAGTGAAAAGAGAAAGAGTTGGATTCGCGAGCTATTTCCCAAATTACAACAGTCGACGACCTCACGTGGGACTAGCAGGCCAAACAGCGAATTACATGTATGTCAGTAACCAGCTACACTTTTGAGCAAGTTCACTTAACCCCCAGCGGTCTAGCGAGGGAAAGTTCATCGACTACTCCTAGATTAGAGCTACTTCTGAAAAACCTCACAACATTTTGTAAAGAAACTTGGGAACGTGGAACTTCCGCTTGGTGAATACCATACCTAGGAGATTACCTTGATTCATGAGAATTTGTTCTTTTACGTTATGAACGACAACAGCTCGAGTTTTTTCAGCTTCCACGACCAACACAATACCATCCACCGTCCCACAGACAGCTAGACAATCTGGGGTACTACTTACCGGTGAGGAGTCGATGAGAATAAGAGAAAACTTATCTCTGACGGCTTTCCACATATTCGCCCCCCCCCAAAAGCTCCGCCTCGTAAGGGACGATTGGCTTTCCGAAGAAAGTGTGGCCAAAAAAAGATTGGTTTCTTGAACTTGAGCTAGGACTCCATTAAGAGCATTTCCTTCGTGCAATAACTGATCCAAGGGAGGCTTGGCTTCAACACCAAACGCCTGATACTGAAAAGGCTTGATATGATCCGCCTCGATAAGGAGGACAGGTTTCGTACTCTGCTGTGCCAGTGTCACGGCCAATTCTCTGACCAGAGTCGACGTACCTTCGCCCTCTTTGGAACCTATAAATTGAATCACATTTTTTTCAGGATCGGGAAGTCGGGCCGCAATGTTCTGCGCCAACACTAAGAGCTCAGAGTCTTGATATAATCTGGTAAAAGGAAAAGGGTTACGCTCTTTTACGAGAGAGGGAAGAACAACCGTCGCAGCATCTTCTTGCTCCTTAGCCAAAGCCGCCCGTTGTCCATGGGCAATCTGTAATGCATCGTAAATCTTGCTCATTTTGATACTACAGTATTGTCATACTCAGGCAATACAATGTATTGACCTGGAAGAATCATATCTGGGTTCACAATATTCGGGTTATGACGTCTGACCCACTCAATATACTTTTTTTTCGTTGATCCATAAGCCTCCTGAGCGATTTGGCTCAGACTCTCGCCAACCTTGACCGCTCGCCTCATCGTTGAATGATGAACCGCAGCCCCGCCTTGCTTCTGTTGTGTTGCAGTGGATGGAAACTTCTTAGATTGCAGAGAACGATGGCCACCGTCACTGATAATTGAAACCGTGGCAGATGGCGCCTTGAAATTTTTCAGTAAGCCATTTTCTCCTTCGACGGCCTCGACAACCTGAGTGGCCGACAACGGACGTGAGAATGAGGCATCAGCTTCTCGTCCACTCATCGAGGAAGAACTTATTAATTGCTCACTAGGGGATTGGGTTGAAACAACAAGCTCCTTCTTTACAGTCTCAATCACTCCTGTCGTCTCAGGCCCCACAGTAGCATCCTCCCCCTGTCCAGTTGCTAACAGAGCCTGAGGCCTTGAAGCATCAATACGAAAACCATCAGGGATAGACGCCTTCACCTGCTCGACTTCTTGCTGATGTAGAGCTGTTGAATCCTTTGTCGTACGAAGACTCCCCAGCTCTCCTCCATTCATGTTGTGAACTACACCGTTATTCATATAAAAATTGAGTGACTCCCAAAAGACGATCATACCGATTCCTAGGAGTAACACAAACCCTGCTACCAGTGCCCACTTCCAAGGAACAGGAGAATGAGAGCCGTCAATATCGGAAAGAATTTCTTTCACCACGCTCACAGGGACGGGTGTGAGTTGCCTTCCGAATCCGGTAATGAGGGCATTATCGCACAGCACGTTCAATCGCCGAGGAATGCCTCGCCCCTTTCGAGCTAGGAGCTGAAGCGCCTTGCTGGTGAAGACCGGATTCCTGGGAGTCGACGCCACCGCAATTCGATGGAGAATAAACGCTTGACTCTCTTTTTCAGTTAATGGGCAAATCTTTGCTCGAAGGGCAATACGTTGCTGAAACTGTCTCAACTCAGGTTTGTTCAGCAACGTTTCCAACTCAGGCTGCCCGACTAAAATTACCTGAATTAATTTCTCTGTTGCCGTCTCGAGGTTTGACAACATCCGAAGATTTTCCAATGTCTCGACCGGCATGTTTTGAGCTTCATCAATGATCAAGATAACCGTACCGCCAGTTTTGTATTCTTGAATCAATGCTTCATGAAGTTGATTCACCATTTCGGTCTCGTCATCGTGAAGCGGGACAAGATTGAGAGCTTTAAAGATGGCCGTTAGAAGAGCGTGGTAGGTAAGGACAGGATTGAAAATATAAACCGTCTTCTCTTTGGAGTCGCCATGTTCTTCCAGGAAAGCACGAATGATCGTTGTTTTTCCAACGCCAACTTCCCCTGTGATTTCAACAAACCCCTTTCTCTTTTCAATCCCATAAACAATTGCGCCAAAAGCTTCCTTATGGCTAGAACTCATATAGAGGAAACTTGGATCAGGGGTGGTTTGAAATGCCTCCTTTTTCAGACCGTAATACGCAAGATACATAAGAAACCTTTCACCTCTTTTGGCCAAATGACGCGAGAACTGGCAAGTCTAGATCGTCACTAGCCAAATCTGGCCTTGTGTACGTTCCCTCTAAATATTCAGAGATAAGGGCAAGTGCGATGCTTACGATAAAACTCGCAACGGCTCCGATTATCAGCAAGACCATCTTGGATCGACTAGCAGGACGACGCGGAATATCTGCCGCTTGAATCACACTAATATTCGACATTTTCAGTCGATCCATTTCTTCCGAAACTTTCGCTTCCTCTACCTTTGTGAGATATAACTGATAATTGTTCTCTGCGGCTCGCCTCTTTCGCTCAAGCTCAACGAGCGCTTCATTCAGTCCATCCAGATTCATGAGCTTTTGATCCAACTCTCTAATTTGACCCGCAATGACATTACTTCTTGCCGTAAAAGTTTTCACCTCAGACAACGCATTGAACCGCGCCAACTCAAGTTTCTGAAAGATTGGATTTGTTCCTCTTGTCACCCTCTGATCTTGCACACTGGCTTCTTGCAACTTGATGAACTGTTCGACTGCCTCAATTTCATGTTGAAGATTCTGAACAGGAACGCTCGAGGGAATGTACTTCGTCATAAGCACTTGCTTCTGGCGCTGTAAATCAAATAAATCAGCCCTGGCCTTTGCTAATACACCGGCGACGTCTGTTGTTGATAAGGAAATTTCCTTCGGAACGGTCTTCATTTGATTTTCGAGTGAGACAATCTTACTTTCCAACCCTTGCAGTTGCGTTTTTATTGTCTTGTAGTTGGTATCAAGTTGAGCCCGTTGATCTAAGATTCTGGCTTGTTGCGCATCAAGCGGAGAGGACAGGTGGTTGTCCGTCTTGAATGTTTGAAGATTATTTTGTGCATTCTTCAGTTCATGTTCATAGTCTTTGAGACGATCAATCAGGAATGACGCCTTGGGATCGCTAAATATCTGAAGATGTCTTTCTTTGAGAAATTCAACTAAGACATTCAAGGCTTGCGCGGCCATCGCAGGCTGTTGATGAAGAAAGGTGATTTTAATAACGTTGGAACCTTGGGTCGAAAAGGCTTCTAGGCTTCCGAGAAATATTGAGGTTGCCGTTTCTATTCTTTCGTCCTCTGTGGCTAACGGTGAAGCTTCGAGTAATTCAGGATAGAGGGCATGCACCCCAAGAGCCTTTACAACACGTCGAATTAGATCTCTACTCTGAATAATTCTTTGCTCTGATTCAATCGCAGCTCCTTGATTAAATTGCACAATCTGATCAGCCTTGCCAACTTCCGGCCTGAATATGTGCTCTCGTCCAAACTTCAGAATGATACTCGTGCTCGCTTCATACAGCGTTTCGGTCATATATACCCAACTGGCAATGCCTAAGAATATAACGGTGAAAGCCACAACAATCATAATCTTATGCTTGAATACGGCGATCAGGATATCCCTGATACTTCCGACGGGATATGGTAACAGTTCTGCCTCTGTCGTAACTTCAGTTCCCACTAATGCTTGCTCCAACATTCGAATTAGCCCCCTGCTGACTGACACTACCCGCCAACACATGCGATGTTCTCAGCAGGACCGCAATCTCAGGAGTCTTAATCTGACCTGAATAGTTTTTGATAAGAATCTCGCGAATCTCTTCCACCGTATGTCCAACAACTGACAATTCACCGACGAGTTGCAAGGCAATACGTCCATCAGGACGAACGGAAATCGACTCATTGAGTTCCGGATTAAAAAAGAACTTAATATCAAGTTGGTCACCAACCTGTACTTGATAGTCTTTGGGCGGAGTTGTCCCTACCTTGGATAAATAATTCAGGTAATTCGTTTCATCGGCTTTGACTTGACGGCGGAGTTCATCTAAACCGGACATCAACCCCCTTAGCCGTTCAAGCTCTTCATTGATGCCTGCAATCTGCTGAACCAGGACCTTGCGTTGCGCTTCTGACGAAATCAAATCTGCATTGGTTTGAAATAGCTGCATTTCCATTTCACGATAAAGAGGGTTTTTACCTGTCGTCACACTTCCTCCCTCCCGAGTCTCTTGCTCCTCAATAAAGCGAGTAATGACGTCCATCTCCTTACGAATCGCCTGCACGTATGGATTCATCTCCGTATATTTTGTTAAGAGCTGCTGTTCTTCTAATTGGAGCTTGAGTAAGTTATTTTTTGCACCTCCGATTGTCCCTTGTTCGCTCGTCACACTCGAAAGCGGTATGTCTTGAGGAACATGCTTAATCTGACTCTGAACCCACGCCAGCTTCTCTTTAAAACCCATAGCCGTATTTTCTGCATTCTTTAACGAATCGTCCAATGCCTTCCGTTGTTGAAGAAGAAGGGTAATTTGGGTTTCCATAGCAATAATCCCATGTTTCTGCTGAAATGCTTCGAGAACACGCTCTGAATTTTGAAGCTTTTCTCGATAGGCGCGAAGCTGCTGCTGCATAATCAAATAAGATTGCTCGTCAGATCTAACCGTACCCTCCGATGCGGCAACGATTTTAGCAGCGACTTCAGCATGGACAAAATTTGTCTCCACACTAGCGAATTGGCAAAACACGCACAGACTGAATACCAGCGTCGACTTAGCCATGAAGTTGCGATAACTCAATAATGAGACATTCATCAGATGACGGATACATAAAGGCATGGGAAACCTCAAGCAGACCACCGAGAACAGACCGACATACGGCCCTTTCTCAATAGCGGTGTGAGCAACAGAAGAGTTAGCTAAAGAATCTTCGTAAGAAATAATGACGATCATATTTCTATTATCACCAAAATGACCTACCGACATAGACAAAGTCATTAGGGAGCAGTGGAATATTTTGCGTTAAATCCTGTCCAATTAGAAATGCATTGGCATCTAGTTTAATGACAAACGGGTGCCCTTTCTGATTGCGCCGTATCACAGTCACCTCGCCTTTGTTGGCTATACTCGTAAACCCTCCAGCCAGGGCCACGACCTGTAAGACACTCAATGAATCAAGGTACCGAAAAGTGCCTGGGTGGTTCACTTCTCCGTCAACATAAACCTTGGGATATTCTTGGACGGACCGAACAATGACTGCTATCTCAGGATTTTTAAGTTGTCCAGTATAGCGCTCAGCTAAATGAGCACTAAGCTGTGGAGCAGTAAGATTTTCGGCCTCTACTTCATGAATAAGCTGCAACGAAATTCGACCATCCGGACGCACGATCAAATCCTGCTCATTTAACTCCGGATTGAAAAAAAATTTAATGCTGAGCGCATCTCCGGGTTTAATGACATACAATTCATCGTTCTTTGTTTCGCGCGTTTCCGTGTCTGTCGCATCAGCTTGAAGACCTTGGGGCATACCTCCCCGGTTTAGATCAGACACATGAAAAACTTCAGCAGGCGGTTGGATGACACTACATGCTGAGAGGAAAAAGTACATGATCAGATAATAAGCCAAGATGTGCATTCGACATTCCTTCTTCATTTATAACTGAGGGCCTCAAGACTAATAAGTCCTTAAATAAAAAACGAAATTTCCCTAGCTAATCATCCATTCATATTGTTCATAATGACGGGCTTTCCATGATACTCTACCACTCCAGACCATTCAAGTTTCAATGACATTTCACCATATCAGTGCTAATTATAAGAGAAGAACATGATATAAAGTCGATTGAACAAAGAGAAATTATGTTTCTCGATCATATCCTATTTGACGGAACTCTGTGCAGTTATTTGGCGATTTTTCTTGATCCCTAACAATAGGAGAATCGTTCCTCCTAAGATTTTCAGGTCCAAGAGGAATGACTGATGGGCAAGATAATATAAATTGTGAGAGAGCTTTAATGGCATAAGGGTCTCAATATAATACCGCTCAGGATCTTTTAACTGATCATCGAGCAACGCAGCATCATGTAGGTGACCTCGAATGATGGTAATATCCGTACAACCGGGGCGGATACGAAGAACTTTTCTCTGCTCATCAGTATACAAACATACGTACTTTTCAACTTCCGGGCGAGGTCCCACGAGACTCATATCACCTTTAAGCACATTTACTAACTGCGGAAGCTCATCTAGCTTGAGCATGCGTAAATAGTAACCAAGCGAGGTAATTCGCGGATCGCGAGAACCATAGGTTATCTGACCAGCCTCTGAAGATTGATGTGTTCGCATCGTTCGAAACTTCCATATAAAAAACTTCTCGCCATCTTTCCCAATACGTTCCTGCCAGTAAAAAATAGGGCCAAAATCGCTGAAAACAATCGCTACCATGATCAAAATGCTAATTGGAAAAGACAGAAGGAGCCCTATAATACTAACAACGACATCCGTTAACCGCTTCACAACTAATTTGCTCACAAAGGCACTTCACCTCTATTCCATGGAGGGGGGCAGCATGTCCATACGGGCACGAGGGTAGGAAATCTGATAATGAAGCAATTCAACCCATCCTAATGTTGAATACGTTGTAAAGTTCATTCAATCAATGCCTCAAGGTTATTCTGCCGAACCCTTTAGCTCTCGATACCCTAGCCTGACAAAAAACTTTAGCTACAAAAACTCAGGCAAGATGTCAGGAAAATTGACAGAATCCTCTAAGGCCTGATTATTGAGTCATTCACCACGCCTAAAAACTTATGTGTTTACTCGAGGGGAACACGAATGCAGCTAAGGAACATATGTGCTCTGTCAGCACGTGTCCGTAACATGATCAACATTACGAGTCTTCCAAAATTCGATCAATGACCGGCAGAATTTCATTGAATTTTCCAGGTTTGTCAAATACCGCATGTACGCCAGCCTGGAGGACTCTTTCCTTATCCGTCTCATTCAAATGACCGCTTAACACTATCACGGGTTGAGGAAGAGCTGGTCTTCCCTGCTTCAGGCGTTCGAGAAATTCGAAACCACCCAAAACTGGCATCCGATTATCTGTGATGACCAAATCTGCGTGCTGTGTTTCAAGCCACTCCAAGGCCATAGCCCCGTGTTCAGCTTCTGCACAGATATACCCACAAGATGTTAAAATCGCGCGAACAGCGCTTCGCGCATACGCATCATCATCGACAATAAGGATTCTCTTTTTACCTCTTTCGGATCTCCCATTTGGCAACGTGGGACAACCTATGGACGACGGACTTTCTTGCACTGTACCTTTCGGACAAAACGTGGGAACGAGTTCTTGCAAATGCGTGAGAACTTGTTGAGGATCATTCAATAATGACATCTGCCGCATATCGTTAAGCTTGTCGTAAAATCTGAAATCGGGTGCGATAGCAGATTGTATCTTAAGTATGTTGTCAAGCGAAGAAGGTACAGCATTTTCACGATGACCAACCAACTCTTCTTCCAATTTTTCTCCAGGTCGAAGCCCAACAAACAGGATTGAAATTTCCTTATCTGGTAAGTGCCCTGAAAGTTTGATAAGGTTACGAGCAAGATCAACTAATTTAATTTGCTCTCCCATCTCCAACAGATAAATCGCCCCTTGTTCACCTAACGTTGCAGCCTGCAACACTAACCCCACAGCCTCAGGTATTGACATAAAAAACCGCTTCACATCTGGATGTGTAACTGTGACAGGTCCACCCGCCTTAATTTGCCGTTGAAAGCGCGGCACCACACTTCCATTGCTTCCTAATACATTTCCAAACCGAACAGTGAGAAAGCAGGTTGGACCATGTTTCGCCAACCCTTGGATGACCAACTCAGCGGCCCGTTTCGTCGCCCCCATCACACTTGAAGGATTGACAGCTTTATCGGTTGAAATCAACACAAAATGCTCAACCCCATATTGGATTGCCGCTTCTGCAACTATCCGCGTTCCGAGCACGTTATTTTTAAAAGCTTCACTTGGATTTAGCTCCATTAATGGGACATGCTTGTGAGCCGCTGCATGAAATACGATGTCAGGCCGATATTCTTGCATCGTCTCTCGAAGACGCCGGACATCCGTAATGTCACCAAGAACCGAATGAATGATTTTCTCGCATCCCTGATCATCCAATTCGCTACCAATACTATACAGACTATTCTCATGTCGTTCATATAAAATGAGAGCCTCTGGACCAAATTCGACAATTTGACGGCACAGTTCCGAACCGATGGACCCTCCTGCACCCGTGACAAAGACTCGTTTTCCTCGAATCAACCTGGCTACTGGCTCAGGACTTAAATTGACAGACGGTCGCTGAAGCAAGTCTTCAATCTCGAGAGCACGTATCTGATTAATCGAGACTTTTCCCTCTAAGATATCTACAAGCCGAGGTAGTGTCTTAATATGCAGCTTAAACGGCGACAAAACAGTCGCAATTTCCCTCATAATGACTGAATTCACCCCGGGTAAAGCCACCAAGACTTCTTCAGGCTTTAATGATGGTAAAAGATCGACAAGATCATGGCGAGAACCAAAGACTTTTACGCCGTGAATCCGCTTACCAAACTTCAATGGGTCATCATCAATAAATCCAATCGGTAAATATGAACAGGATGGATGCGTTTGCATTTCTCGAACAATTTTGGCACCAGCATCTCCTGCCCCTATCACCAGAACTCGCTTCATTCGACTTAGCACCTTCCGCTCTCGAAAGATTCGGACGACAAGACGGATCCCAACAAGAAGTCCAATCAACAGGATCGCATCAATAATATAAACGGACCGTGGGTATCCCGTTTCACCAAACACCCAGACAACGATTCCATAAAACACAACACTTCCTGAAAGCACACCCACCAAGATTTTCTTAACATCCCACATACTCACATATCGCCACATGCCCTCGTTCAATCGAAGAAGAATAAACGATAATCCTCGAATCATAATGAGCCATGGCAACATCTCCTGGAAGAGGCGAACAGCTTTTGACGGTATGTGGCCATCAAATCTCAACCAGAAAGCCAAATAATTCGCGAGCAAAATAAGACCGACATCCAAAATCATCACGAGAATTCGTCGATGTCTATAAAGAAACTTGAAGATAACCGTGTCTTGAAATTCCTTCTGATGCTCTGAAACTCTTACCTTGACCAATTCTGTTCTTACCCCAAATAACTTCAGGAGCGTCTGAGTGATCATGGCAAGATCGAACGCAAAAGAAGCATGCTCAATATAGAGTTTGGCCAAACGGATTTTTTCTGGCAGGGCCTCCTGCAAGTACTGTTCTTCTGGAAGTGGGGGTTTGACTCCCGGCTTTCCAAGAAATGTGAGATCATCGACATACATAAGAAAAGACAGATCGATCAACCCAGGCCTGACTTGAATAATCTCTTCGTAACGATCTCTGAACTGATCGACATAATACGGAAGCTCAGGACGAGGACCAACCAAACTCATTTCACCTTTCAAAACATTGATAAGCTGAGGGAGCTCATCAAATTTAAATTGGCGCAGTACCCGCCCGATACGAGTGTAAGAATGAGAAACCTTACGAGAGGAAATATTCTTCTTTGAAGAAGAATCGTCCACCACTATACGAAATTTATACCGAGCAAAGTGCCGAAACCCTTTGCCGACATAAAGATTTCGAGAAAAAACAGGCCCCGGGCTATCCAGTTTTATAAGAACGGCGATAAGTGCAAAGACAGGTACGCAGATCAACAAACAGAGGAACGCACCACAAAAATCGAAAACCCGCTTAATCATCACGACTGCTCCTAGTCTGGAACGAAATAGGTCCATGCTCGCTCAACTCTCGAGCATGCAATTACAAAGGAACGAGGAGATCTATTTTACAAGTTTCATGCAGTCTACTTCGAGTTGTCTCCTGGAGACTTCGCCCACAGTCCTCATTTCGACTGATAGCTCAACATCGATATGTCTGCACGATCTTTGTAACAACCTCAATTACGCGTAATACGTCACTCTCCGTCATGTTGGGATAAAGGGGAAGGGAAATTATACCTTGAAAAACCTTATTTGCAACAGGAAATCTCGTACGATGATATGCGGAATGGCTTGAATAATATGGATGGAGGTGTAAAGGAATAAAATGTACACTAGTGCCAATGCCATTCTGCTTGAGAAGTCTAATCATTTCATCACGTCCGATTCGTAAGTGCTTCAAATCTAACTGTATAACGTACAGATGCCAGGCATGCTCAATGTTCGTCTGCACACATGGCACGCTGACTTCCGGAATATCCTTAAACCCTTCATTGTAAAGAGCGGCATATCGATAGCGGACGTTTCTCAATTCATGGCATTTTCGCAATTGAACTATCCCTAATGCCGAAGCCATGTCGGTCAGATTATACTTGTAGCCGGGATAACGAACTTCGTAATACCATGATCCTTCAGGAGTATATCGATTCACAGCATTACGAGTGATCCCATGTAAGCTCAAAATTCTCATTCGCTCTTCCCACTCTGGATTCTCTGTTGTCACCATGCCACCCTCACCTGTTGTCATAGTTTTCGTGGCATAAAAAGAAAAGCACGTAATATCTCCAAGGGTCCCCACCATGCGGCCCTGATACCTAGAGGGCAGGGCATGAGCGGCATCCTCAATCACTTTAATGTTGCGGGCTCGTGCGATCGCTAGTATCCGATTCATCTCACACGGATGACCGGCAAAATGGACTGGAATAATCGCCTTGGTCTTTTGCGTGATGGCTTGTTCCATCGCGTCAACGTTGATGTTCAAGGTATCGGGTTGACAATCAACGAGGATCGGGACAGCTCTACAATACGACACCACCTCTGCAGTCGCAGCAAAAGTCATCGTCGGCACAATTACTTCATCGCCATCCGTCACACCAACAGCTTCCAAGGCAAGGTGTAAGGCCGCCGTACAGGAATTGACCGCTAAAGCATGTGGAACCCCAATCCACTCCGCAAACTCCTGCTCAAATTGTTTGGTCTTTAAACCAGTCGTCAACCAGCCGGAACGTAACGTTTCAACAACCGACTGAATCTCGTCCTCACCAATGGAAGGGAGATGAAAAGGAAGAAAAGGTGTCATAAATTATTACCCTAAACAAGGACTTCTTGCCCACCTAATGCGATTAAGAGCATACGGAACCTTGCAGAATTAGAGACTGCATTCTTAAACGTTAAACTGCGGGGGTTGGCTCGTGGCTTCCGAAATATCCCAGTTGATTCATTGTACGAGAGATGTGGGACGTAACTAGCTGAAGGTCTTGTGACGCTAATTGATGTTTCCATTTTCCGACTTGACTTGGATCGACCATTTCCTTAACACGTTGAGACGCCTCATCGAACGATTTCAAACCAAGAAATTTCAGAATACGCTCGATTTCATCGAGAGGGTGCTGAACAAAATGTTCATAGCGGACTTCAAGTTTATCTGTTTCCGGCACCGACTGTAATGCCGTCATCGCATACTCAACGGACATTCTCCATTGAATAGCACAGACTTCTAACAATGAACATTGCTGAAGAATTTCACCAAGATCTTCAAGAACCACCCCCCACGAAGCGACCTGGTTGGTCGAAGAAAGTTTTCGCTTTAAATACGAGACCGCATAGTTCACAGCGTAATTGGGTATGGCCCGAAGAGGCAGGTATTGGACTTTATGGAGCACTCTCCAACTATCTAAGGGAGCCTGCCACTGTCGTACGGACGACGCAATGACATCGCGTCCATCCCGTATCAGATGGATGAACTGACAGGATGGGAAAACTTTGCGGACGAAGTCTGCACGAATCGTATTACTAACGGTCTTTTCAATCACTCTGACATCTGATCGTCCTCGGTGAAATTTTTGAAAAAATTCATGAATAAACGCCGCAGATTGAGGCGTCACGTGATCAGGGGTTAATTGGTCATGACTCATGTGATAGTTTCCATACTTCCAAACAAAATTAACATCATGAGGAATAGCGACAAGACTTGGATGCGTGGCGATAACATCCCTAAAAATTTTCGTCCCTGATCTCGCCGCCCCAAGAATGATGACCGGACGATACCTCTCCCTGCTCAGACTATCTATCATGATTCCCTGGCTCGGACAAACCGTGTTGCTGAGGACATTCCCGGAGGAAACTCTGCATCCCGTTTGACGTCCTCCCAATTGCTCTTAAACCATTCAACTGTTCGTTGCAACCCATCGTCAAATTCAACATTTGGCTGATATCCTAGAATCATTTTCGCACGATCAATCGAGGCCAGGAG
>BQIY01000016.1 GCA_021604265.1 Nitrospirales bacterium | reverse complement strand
TTCTTCAGGAGATTAATCTATGGAAGATTAAGTTTTTTGCGACTGATATTTCCACGACAATGCTCCTTCGTTGCCAGGAAGGAAAGTATAGCCAGATGGAAGTCAATCGTGGTCTTCCTGCAAAAATGTTACTGAAATATTTTTCTCAGGAAGGTCTGAATTGGTATGTGAATAAAGAGCTTCGCAATATGATTGAGTTTAAACCCATGAATTTGGTGGGTACGTGGTTGCCGTTTCCCAAACTCGATGTTGTGTTTTTACGGAATGTGCTGATTTATTTTGATGTCGAAACTAAAAAGCAAATCTTAACGAAAATTCGAGAACATCTGAGCCCTGATGGATATTTATTTTTAGGTGGATCAGAAACGACACTCAATCTTGACCATGCGTTTGAACGAGTATCGATCTGTGGAACCTCGTGTTATCGGCTTTGTGCGGTAGAGAAGGATACAGATCATGCAGTTTCTTGAACAAGAAATTTTAGAAATTACAGAGACGACTTGGCAGTCATTGCTTGGATTTGAGCTTCAGATTAGACAGACTTCATCTGTCCCTCAGTTCACCCAGCGTTCATTCGTCGGGTCAGTCGGAATTTCCGGTTCATGGAATGGCCTCGTGATGTTGGAAGGTTCTGAAATGCTGACGAAATTGGCGGCTGGAGCCATATTTGGAAAAAATCCGGACACGGTCTCACAAGACGATCAACACCATACCATTTATGAATTGACGAATATTATTGCGGGGAACATCAAGTCGTTGCTACCCCGTCCTTGCCAACTGTCTCTTCCGGTCGTGCAGTCATGTGTAACAAAAAGTCATCCGCCATCCGGGCTTGCAAGGGTGAGTGCATTACGATTCACCTGTCAAGATCAACCGATGGCCGTGACGGTATGGCAAGTATCGTGAGGCAAGATTGTCTCGAAAAGGAGTGTGTACGAAATGAGTGATAAGCCTTGTCGTCGAGAGTTTACTCGAGTGGTTGTGAAGCTGGAAGCAGAGCTGCAATCGGGCGGCACCAAGCGTATTAAAGGTTGTCTGTGCGACCTGAGTCTCAACGGGTTTTATCTTGAGTGTACTGAATCCCTTCCAATGCACTCAGACTGTCAGGTGGCCTTGTTCCTGGATGGGGGGATCGGAGATTTCTGTATCCAGGCCTCAGGTGTCGTTGCTCGTGTGGATGATTCCGGAATTGCGATTCAGTTCACGAATATTCTTGGCGAAGAAAGTTTAACGCATCTTCATAATCTCGTCATGTTCAATAGTCATGACCAGGTCCCGCTCGTGGAGGAGGAAATTCAGGGACATATCGGCCTTAAGCCAAAAACACAATGATGAAAAGACCTTGGTCTTGATTTGTGGGAAAATGTGCGGTTTTTTTCTTCCCCCTCGTCCTTTTGCTTAACTTTTGTGTTTGTTGTCCGATAACAAGAATAGGTTTTGACCGTGTGCGTTGTCGGGGCGATATCGAGGTTTGAAAAACCACGTTTACGTATGTGATACGTTTAGGATGTTCTATGGCCTAGAGGAGGTTACGATGCAAATTACTGAACAGCAAGAAGATTCAGTTGTGGTTCTTGAATTAGAAGGCCGGTTCGACTTTGGAGCACGAAAGGTCTTTAAAGATGCGGTCGAACGATTCCAAAAAGAGGGATGTTCTCATATTATTATTAATATGGAGCATGTCTCATTTGTTGATAGTTCAGCCTTAGGTTTGTTGGTTATTGCGCATCAAAATTTAAAAGTCAAACAGGCACAGTTAAGTCTGGTGAATCCGCAGCCATATGTTCGGCAAGTGCTGGATCTTGCGAATGTTCCTAAAATGGTTCAAATATTTCCTACACTTCAAGATGCCAAGCGTGTGTCTCCGAGTCCGGTGCCGGTCAGTTCGTAAAATTGTTGCTGCCGTTTTTCGGTCGTATGACTCATACGAATTCCTTACTGACCGCGGGTGTAATACGTCTAAGGTTTTATGACGAAGGCTTCATCTTCTCCTGTCCGTCCTCCTACTGCCTCCACGACGAAACGGATAGCCACGAGCCAGCTTAAGTCTGGAATGTTTTTGGTTGGCGTTTATCAGTCTTGGTGGAAATCTCCATTTTTCAGACATAATCGTCTGCTCAAGTCACAAAAAGAGGTCGATCTTCTTCTCAAGTCTGACGTCAAAGAAGTCATGATTGATCCTTCCCGGGGGTTAGATGTCAGTGAAGAGCTTGAAGGGCAATCTGATGAGTCGCGTGCTGAGGCTCAACAGCCAGAGATTGATGTTGTTTTAGGTGAAGACACGCCTCTGAGAGAAGAGGATGGGCCTGCTTCTTCTCCGCTTTCTCCGCAGGTCGTCTCTCTGAAGGTCAAACACGATGCCCTGGTCTCCATGGAACGTGTATTTGAAGGCGTTAAAACCGGAGCCAGCATTGATCATCCCAAACTTCAACAAACAATGCAGGCATTGTTAGAACAGGTCTTCGCTCAGGAACAAGCGATGGCTGAAGTCTATTTGATTCAGAACCTCCAGCAATTCGATAAGACCTTATATGAGCATGTTGTTGATGTGGCGATTCTTTCAGTCATGGTTGGAATTCAACTTGGATTACATGAAAAGGCCTTAGAGGTTTTGGCTCTCGGCGGATTACTTCATGATGTGGGACATGTACGAATCCCGCGTAACTTGCTGAGACGAAAATATGAATTAGCGGAACACGAACAAGTGATTTTTGAACGTCATGTTGATCGCGGCCTGGCCATCCTTGAGCAATGCCCGGCCATTTCATCTGACGTGCACCGAGTGGTGGCTGAACATCATGAACGGCAAGACGGATCTGGCTATCCTAGCCACCGGACGGCTGATGAGCTGTTAGTCCTGAGTGATATTATTGGGTTTGTCGATCAATTAGATGCTCTTGTGAGTCACTGGGGCCCGCCTCCAGGTCTCCCAACCGCGTTAGCCATACGGAAACTTTATCTGGCTGCCCAAAACGGGAAATTACGCACCGAATCGGTTGAAGCCCTTATTCGTTGCCTTGGGGTCTATCCACTGGGAAGCCTTGTCAGTCTGTCAACGGGTGAATGGGCTGTCGTCATCAAGATCAATCCTTTCGAACGGTTGAAGCCTCTCGTGAATATCATTACGGATCATGAAGGGAATTTCAATGTTCTCCCGTTCATCGAAGATCTTGCCGTGTCTCATCCGTCTGGGCAAGAACGAGTGATTCTCGATATTTTGAATCCTATAAGTGAGAAGGTTGATGTTGCAAAGTATTTTCCACGATTGCATGAAAGTCCGAGAAGATGAATACGCCTCCTTCATCCGGCAGCCAGCAGTTCGAATTTGAGTATCGCCGGCAAGTTGCGATGAATCAGACCTTGTTGAAAGCACTGACGGTGGGAGTGTGTGTGATCAATGAATCTGGGCAGATCGAAACATTAAATGATGCAGGGGTCCGTATGTTGGGATGGAGTGAATCAGCGGTTCGCGGCAAGAGTGCCCATGACGTTTTTGAATGCTTCATCCATGACGCGGATCAGGGAGAGGACTATTGCCCTGTTCACGCATGCGAACAAACCCGTTCCGTTGTATGGTCGCCTCGAACACGGCTGCGGACGCGTCATGGTGAATGGTGTTGGGTTGAACTGTCAAGTCTCGCATTGGATGATGTCGGTGGGACAGGGGTGATGATGACATTTCGCGACCTCAGCATGGAAATGCAATTACGTGAAGACTCTCATTCCCAGGCTTCGATTTCTGAAGAAAGTCCATTTCCGATTATCGAAGTTGATAGAGCAGGAAATCTGTTGTATGCCAATGCGGCTATGATTCAACTAATGCATGAGGTGGACGGTGACGATTCCGAATTTTCTACTGCATTTCCTCCGCAGTTTCTCCATTTGATAGAGGATTGTTTGAATACGAATACGATACGGCGAGATATTGAGGTTGATGTGGGGCAGCATCGCTATGCATGGGTATTTAGTCCGCACCCAGTGCTAGGGTTGGTTCGCGGCTTTGGGATGGATATTTCGGAGCGAAAGTTAGCTGCGGATGAGCTGGCGGCATTCGCCACAATGCTTGAATCAAAAAATCGAGAACTTGATGAAGCCTTGGTGAAGGCGGAAGCCGCGACGAAAGCCAAGGCCTCGTTTTTGGCGACAATGAGTCACGAAATTCGAACTCCACTGAATGGTCTGATTGGGATGACGGAAATGTTGTTACATTCACCGTTAACGTCGGAACAAGTTGAATCGCTGTCATTGATTCAATCATCCGGTGAAACCCTTCTGACCATTATTAACGATATTCTGGACTTTTCTAAAATTGAAGCTGGGAAGCTTCATCTGGAAATTGTCCATTTCGACGTTCGGCGGCTTCTTGAGGAAATCCTGGATGTTTTTGCCGAACAAGCGCACAAAAAAGGTCTTGATTTGGCTTGTGTCGTTTACCCTGATGTGCCTAAGACACTGATTGGCGACCCGAATCGTCTTCGACAAATTCTCACGAACTTTATTGGGAATGCGATAAAATTTACTGACCAGGGAGAGATTATGGTCGTTGTGGAGCAGGCCAGTCATGAAGGTATCGAGACTGCGAGTGAGGTGGCAGCCGGGATATCTCCTGATACAGGCGAAGCCTCTTTATCACTGACTCCCATGTCTATTCTTTCTGCTTCCCCGAGTTTGTCTTTACGGTTTTCAGTCCGTGACACAGGGATTGGTATATCTGAAGACGTACAGTCGCGATTGTTTCAAGCGTTTTCTCAAGCCGATGTCTCGACAACGAGAAAATACGGCGGAACCGGCCTCGGTCTGGCCATCTCCCGTCAACTTGTTGAGTTAATGCGAGGCGTGCTTGGTGTTGATTCGTCTGATGGAGACGGCGCGACGTTCTGGTGCCAGATCCCTTTTGAAGTTGATATGGACGCGGCTTCAAGCAAAGGTCTACATCCTGCTCTACCCTCAAAATCTCGTGTCTTATGTGTGGGTTGCCCTTCTGCCACTTTGCACATGCTGCAAAGTTTGTTTCAGGAATTGGAGGTGAATTGGGCGAGCACGGCTGATAGCACGCAAGCTTGCTCTTGGTTACGTGCGGGTGCAAAGGAAATGCAACCGTATACGACGGTATTTGTTGATCGCCTCATTCCTGATGAATGTCAGAAAAAAATTATCAATATGGTGAAGTCCGATCCTCTTTTTCAGTCGATACACGTCGTCCGTCTTGTGTTGAGAGGGCTGCCCGTGTCAGAACAAACAGGCACAGATGAAGTGGGTGACACCGTATTGAGTAAGCCGGTGCATCGTGCTCAATTATTCCAATGTTTAAAGATCACGGGAGAGGATTCTCAAGCGCTCCATCACCCTTCGAATACGGCATCTGAAATATTACCGGTATTCTCAGGCCTATCGGTCTTAGTGGCTGAGGACAATCTAGTTAATCAAAAAGTCGTATCCTGGGCGTTGAAGAAAATCGGGTGTCATGTCACATTGGTTGGCAATGGCAGTGAAGCTCTAGACGCGAGTGCACGCGGAGACTATGACGTCGTATTCATGGATTGGCAAATGCCTGAAATGGATGGCTTGGAAGCGACGCGTGCGATTCGAGCACGAGAAGCAAAAAGCATGAAACGTGAGAAGTCTCACAGGACTCGGCGCACAAAAGGTGAGACTCAGATGACGGGTCACCTTCCCATTATCGGTATGACGGCCAACGCGATGAAAGGCGATCAAGAGCAATGTATGAGTGCAGGAATGGACGATTATATGGCAAAACCCATTCGTGCGCATCAGCTCATGGCCATGCTTCGTAAATGGATGCCAAATTTTCAGGCAGCGATGCCGAGAGGACTCGAGGTGAAGGAAGATTCGACGGCCACGCTGGATGCGGTTCAAACAAGAAGGGGGATGTCGTCAACGGGCACTCAGGTTTCCATGATTCCTGAGGATGCGTCTGTTATCTATGATGTAAGGAAGGCCTTAGAGGGGTTGGATAATGATTGGGTACTGTTGAAGAGCCTAGTGACAATATTTCTGGATTCAGGCCCTAAAGTCATGCGGCTGATTCACGCTGCCTATGAGGCTCAAGCGTATGATGTGCTCTGGAGTCATGTCCATCAACTCAAAGGTTCATTAGGAGCCTTGCAGGCTTTTGATGCGGCCCATGCATCTGCACGGTTGGAAAAAGTGGCTCGGTCTCGCGATCGTCAGGCTTTAGACAGCGCCTACGCAGACTTAGAGCAACAGTTGAATCGTTTACTTCCTGCACTACGGACTATGGTGTCACAAGAGAATGTCGAGAATCGTGTCAGTGGTTCTTCGGCAATTTCTTCGTAATGGTTGGTGACTGAAATGAGGCGTGGATGAATAGACCGAACGCTCGGGAACGGATTCTCATCGTTGATGATGAAGAATCGATTCTTGATGCCATGGCCGAAGCGATTCGGTTATTAGACTTGACCGTTATTACGGCGAAAAATGGTGATGACGCGTGGGAGAAGTTTGAAAAAGAACGTCCCGATGTTGTTGTGACTGACGTAAGAATGCCACAACGAGATGGTTTCATGTTGACGACTCAAATTAAAGCCTCACGGCCTTCGTGTCCCGTGATTGTGGTGACAGGATATGGCAGTGAACAGGCTGCTGTGGCTGCATTAAAGGCTGGCGCGTCAGACTATCTGGTGAAGCCCTTTCAAGTCAGCGAGCTTCGAAGTGCTGTTGATCGGGCCTGTTCGCTCTTGCGTGCCCAATGGGCTGATGAGTATGTGATGGCGATTGTTGATGATATCACGAGCCATCTCGTGATTAATAATATTCCTGAGATGCTTGGAAGCGTCGTGAATCTGGTTATTCGGTCCATGACTGGGTGTCTTTCGGATCAACAGTTACTCAGTATTCGAATAGCGTTACACGAATTACTAATGAACGCCATTGAGCATGGGAATTTACATATTACCCCTGAAGAGAAAATACATGCGTTAATGAACGATCAATATGAACAATTATTGCAGGTGCGCAGGGATGATCCTCAATACAATCAACGGCGTGTTCGACTCTTCTACACCCATAATGTGCACATGGGGAAAGTGAACATGCGAATCGTTGATGACGGTGACGGATTCGAGTGGGAAACAGTGCTCGGCCGAGATATTCACACGTTGCCTCAGACCGCCAGGTCAGGAAGAGGCATTTTCCTGGTTCAAACTCTTGTTCCTGACGTCATGTACCATGGAAAGGGGAATGAGGTTACTTTTAGCATGTCGCATGCCAGTGTTCGACAATAAATTCACATAATTGTGGTGTAGTTTCTTCTAATAGTTCTCAAGTTTATGAACATTCACTCCGATACGAAAAACATTAGCAACCATATGCAACGAGGTATTTTCATGAATGATTTGCTCACGTTACACGAAGTATCTACATTTTTAAAAGTTCCGAAGTCCACGATCTACAAACTGGCGCGTGAACGACGGCTTCCTGGTCATAAAGTTGGCAAACACTGGCGTTTTGTCAAAGAAGAAATTGAAGCCTGGGTTCAAAATGCTGGAATTGAAGAGGCTGTTGGTGTTGTACATCAGAATGGTACTCATGATCGCTTTAGCTTAAACTAATGAGCGTGGAATGTCGCTCTCGGAGTTCTTGCGTTTTGATTGATCGTGACATGACTGATGATCTATCCGTTTCATCCTTCCATCCCGTCCTCATAACCTGATTCAAGCGAGGGCTGATCGAGCCCTCGCTGAATAGTCTTAAGAGTCTTCCGGTGTATGCGATTCTCATTGTTGGAAATAAACTCCGTGCGCTGCGTACAAGCCTGATTTCTGACTGCCTGTAGTCGTTTTATATCACTTCCGCATCGTTTGAGGTGAGTATTCGCACATGATTTGTCGAAATGCCTCAGTCGCAACGTATTTGGATTCACGATCGTGAGGCAATTTCTCCTGTTCATGCTGCAAGATAGGCATGTCTGAATGGACTGATGGCTATTGTTTTGAACACTATGCGGACGGGAGGGACCCTTGTGATGGGAAGCCTTTTTCTTCCTTGTGGAGTACTCCTTTGGTCCGGCTGGCATGGCTAGGTGACCTTTGTGAAGACATCGTTAAGATTATTTCATTTGAAGGCTCAGTGTTCGTACCATTCTAAAGCTGTGGCTTAAGAAATACGGTATAGGTACCGATCCTCAACATAAGGTTCACCATCTTAACGCAAGTTAAACGTGTTTTAGGTTTCATGGCTGTGTTGGTCTTCTTGAGTAAGAAGCCGATCTGGATAGGTCGGGGCGCATGATGACATGGATTGGCTGAGTGGGTGACGGAGTTTGAGCAATGTGTGCGTATCATGGATTGAGATGTCGAGTCCGTGTGGATGAGGATTCATGGAAGTGCAAATGACTGGGGAAGTCCGGAAAAAGATAGATAAGGGGGATGTGAAGACATTTATCAGGACAAGAGTGCATAAGACAGACCAATGAATAGTTTTAGACTGAACGGAAGAGGCGACGGTTACCGTCAGTCATGTTTTCAATTTGTTTCAGATATCACGAGATAACGAAGGAGGGGTGTGGTCATGTTGGACACGAGTATGAAAGTGTTAGTCGTCGATGATATGTCGACGATGCGTCGTATTGTGAAAAACGTGTTAAAGCAAATCGGTTATTCGGATATTGCCGAAGCGGAGAACGGCCAGGATGCGCTGGCAAAACTAAAGACTGGAGGATTCGGTCTTATTGTGTCTGATTGGAATATGCCTGTGATGCCCGGGATTGAATTATTGCGCAATGTGCGGGGTGATGCCAATCTCAAGTCGCTTCCGTTCTTGATGGTGACGGCTGAAGCGCAAAAAGAAAATATTATTGAGGCGGTGCAAGCCGGTGTGAGCAACTATGTTGTGAAGCCGTTTACGGCTGATGCACTTCAAGAGAAATTGGAAAAGATTTTTGCGAAGAAACCCTAATGCGGGTTCGGCGGGTCGTGATGACCGGTAGCGGTCGCAGTCAATAAAGGAGATCCCTATGTTAGTCGATCGAGGCTTTGAAGACTCAAATGATTCGACAACGGAAGAACCCGACCAGTCCATATATGATGAATTGGGAGAGTTAACGAAATATGTGGAAATGATGACTCGGACAATTGGTGAGATGGAAGTCCCTGTGGCTTCAACGTCTGATCAGTTGCCGGATGCAACGGCGCATTTAGGAGAGTTAGCAAAAATTACTGAAGAGGGTACGCACAAAGTCATGGCGATTACGGAAGAAATGACGGAAAACCGTGATCGATTGAAAACGATGATACAAAATATGGCAGGCGCGTCGCCAGACGAGATGAGCAAGCAGCTGAAAATGATGTCCACGTTATTGGATGCGGATGAAGTCCGAATTACCAATATTACCGTCGCCCTTGGGTTTCAAGACATTGTCGCTCAGCGAGTGGCGAAGCTTGTGACAGTTCTTGATGAAGTTCAACATAAGCTCTTAAAGCTTGTCGTGGTATTTGGCCTACAAAACAAAAAAGGTGGAGCCAAAAAGGAAGGGCGCGGGTACGACATGTTGCATCAACTTGAGGCTTCGAAAAATACTGCACTCAAACAAGACTTGGTGGATGACATTCTTTCAGAGTTCGGATTTAACTGAAGAATGTGGAATTGTGAACAGGTAGGGTCGATGATTTCTATGAAAACTTCTTCTCGCAGTATCTCATGTGCCCTGACTGTTCACTGTCAAAACGGAGTGTTTGATGAATGATGAGATGAAAGAAATTTTAAATGACTTCCTGGCCGAAGGTTCGGAAATGTTGGAAGCCCTTGATCAGCATTTCGTGAAACTGGAGGCCGATCCAAGCAATGCCGATCTGTTGAATGAAATATTTCGTGCCATGCATAGCATGAAAGGGTCTGCTGGCTTTCTTGGATTCAGCCACTTAGTGGAAGTGGCTCATCAGGGAGAGAGTCTTCTGAATAAATTGCGTCAAGGAGAAATCGAGGTATCTCCTTTCATTATCGATATCATACTTGAAGCTGTCGATGTCGTGAAATTGCTGCAAGAAGATATTCGAGAGACCGGAGAAGATACACACGTTGATACCAGCATGATCGTGAATAAGTTAACTCTCACGATTGAAAGTGCCCCGGTAATCGGAGCTGATCAATCTCCTGCGCCTGAGATGGAGGCGACGAATGTATCAGGCGACACCCCAGAATCGATGCCGGTGCACGATTCTTCAACTGAAGAGGCCGTGGACGATGTCAGTGAAGTTTCCGATGAGCCTCTTTCCATCGAACCTTCCGCAAGTGTAGAGAATGAAGAGTCTTTCGAAGCGTCGGGCGTGAGTTCTGATATGGTCTCATCAGAACCAGAAGCTGATCTGTCAGTCATGTTGAGTAAGATCAAGGACGTGACCAGTCGTTCGATTCAGGCTGCGAAGCCTGCTCAAGGAAAAGCGAATACGGGAAAAGAAGAAGATCAGACCGTGCGTGTCGAAACACGTCGTCTTGATCACGTCATGAATCTGGTCGGAGAGCTTGTCCTCGGCCGTAATCGATTAATGAAGTTAGGCTTTGGTCTTGAGGAGCAGTTTGAAAATGAACCTCATGTTCGTGAGTTAGGGCTTACGTTAGCTCAATTGAATCTTGTGACATCCGATCTGCAGTTGGCTGTCATGAAGACACGCATGGTGCCAATCCGTAAGGTGTTTGCGAAGTTTCCACGTCTTGTCCGTGACGTGTCGAATAAACTGGGCAAGCAGGTTCGTCTGGAGTTGTTGGGTGAAGATACTGAGGTTGATAAGTCGGTTGCCGATGAACTGGGTGATCCCTTAGTCCATTTAGTCCGAAATTCAATGGATCACGGACTAGAAACCGCATTGGACCGGCGTGAGTCCGGGAAACCCTCAGAAGGATATGTCAGGCTGACGGCTTCGCAAGAAGGCAATAGTATTGTGATACGAATTGAAGATGACGGCCGAGGACTTCAAGTTGAAAAAATTAAGGCCAAAGCTCTTGAACGCGGACTTGTCACTGAAGCCGATCTTGCCTCAATGGGACCTCGAGAAATGATGAATCTTATTTTTCTCCCAGGGTTCAGCACGGCAGATCAAGTCAGTGATTTATCTGGCCGTGGCGTCGGTATGGATGTGGTACGTACCAATATCAGTCGGATGAACGGTAGCCTTGAATTAGACTCAGAGCCGGGCCATGGGAGTCGTGTGACGATTAAACTTCCGTTAACGGTTGCGATTATTCAAGCCCTGATGGTTGAAGTGGAGTGTTGTACCTTCGCGATTCCCTTGGCGTCCGTTATTGAAGCTGTCAAGGTGACGAAAGAAGAAATTAAAACGATCAATGGGCAGGCGGTGTTAAACCTTCGAGAGCGTATTCTTCCGCTCATTCATCTTTCTGAGAAATTTCATATTCCTTGTGCGTCTTCACCTGAAGAATGCTATGTCGTGGTGATTGCCATTGGAGAACGACATTTTGGTGTCGTGGTCGATCGGCTACGAGCGCAAGAAGAAGTGGTTATTAAATCGTTAGGCGAGTTTTTATCTGAAGTGAAGGGTGTGGCAGGAGCGACAATCACTGGAGATGGGAAAGTCGTCTTAATTCTGGATATGGCCGATCTTGTCGAAGAAATACGTGGTGCCGCGTTGACCATGATGGGATAGGCTATTGGCAATATCGAAGGCAGCAAGATGAACGGGAAGGCAGTCGGAAGATTCAGCATTAACGTATGCCGGCTCGTTATACGTCTTACATTTGACGCCTGACGATTTTCATAGGGAGCACGCGCATGTCGAAATGGATGGCGGAAATTGATCAACGGACACGATTGGCTGGAGCCAATAAGATGGAGCTGTTGATGTTTCATCTTGGAACTGACGAAATTTATGGAATTAACGTCTTTAAAATTCGTGAAGTGATGAAGATTCAACCCATGACCAAAATTCCAGATTCTGACTCTCGAATCTTAGGTATTGTGAATCTCCGTGGTGAAAATATTGCGTTGGTCGATCTCAAGCAGGCGATTGGGTTGGGGACCCTGGACCATGCGAGTGCCAAACTGATTATTACAGAATATAACGATCAGAAGCAGGGATTTCTTGTAGCGGGCGTTGATCGCATTATTCGAATGTCTTGGGAACGCATTCATACTCCGCCGCCCATGCTGCATTCCAGTCGTCAAGGCTCTGTCACAGCCGTGACCAAGTTAGACGATGGACGCATGGTTTTGATCCTTGATGTCGAGAAAATTCTCATTGAGTTACACCCGACATTATATGATGACATGTATGGAAGGGTGGAAGTATTTCCTGGATTAACGGGAAAGCGCCTCCTTATTGCTGATGATTCCTTGGTGGCACGGAAACAAATTGCCAAGACGTTAGAGCGATTAGGAGTGGTATGGGAGGAAGCCTGCACGGGAAAAGAAGCCTTGAGTCGATTACGGGCGTTCGCGCAGAATGCGGAGGCCACGGGACAGTCGCTGGACACGTATATTGATGCATTATTGACAGATATTGAAATGCCGGAAATGGATGGCTTTTCTCTGACCAAGCATATTCGTCAAGACCCTCGTTTTGCAGGATTGCCTATTTTAATGCATTCTTCGTTGTCGGGTCGTTGTAATCTTGATAAGGGTAAATCTGTCGGCGTGACAGATTTCGTCACAAAATTTGATCCAAATGTGTTACGGGAAAAATTGATTCAACATGTTGCAACGTCCGGTGAGTAATCCCGTGAAGTTGTGACGACAAAGGGGAAACGATGAATGTTTCAACGAACCGTATTTCAACGTGGATGTTAACGCCGAAGTTAGTGGTTCTCCTCATTGTCTTTGCCATGATTCCGATAAGTGTCGTGGCCACGATCGGCATTTTTGCCAGTTATCAAATTGAAGATGTTGTGGGCAAACGTTTAGCCAGTATGGCGCTTGGATTGAGCGATAAAATCGATCGGAATCTTTGGGAGCGATATAGTGATGTTCAGGCATTTGCGCTGAATCAAGTGGTTGATGAACGAGAGTCTTGGTATCAGACAAATGAGGCCAATAACGCAATCACTCGAACCATGAATGCGTATATCGCAAACTATGAAATCTATTCATTGTCCATCATGGTGGATTTACAAGGAAATGTCATTTCGGTCAATAGCCGTGATCGTCATGGGGATCCGATTGATTCCGCATTTCTGTATACCAAAAACTATCGTCAGAGTTCTTGGTTTCAAGCGTTGGCACAAGGTCTCTACACGACAGAGATGCCATTTACCGAAAGTGGAAACGACCAGTCGAGCGGAACCTATATCGAAGATGTGCATGTCGACAAAGATGTGCAGCGTGCGTATGAGAACTCGACATTGCTGACTCTTGGATTTTCATCGCCTGTCTACCAGAATGGCGAAGTCATTGCCTATTGGTCCAATCGCTTTAATTTCGAATCCATTGGAAATCTCATACAGCAAGCCTATCGAGAATTAGAAGCCTCGGGCTATCCGTCTGCAGAAGTAACAGTGTTGGATGGGAAAGGACATGTGATTATTGATTATGATCCCACCACGCAAATGACAAAGGATATTGTGAATAATTTTGACGTGCTGTTCACATTAAACCTTGCTGAGCATGATATGGCGGCAGCTCTGCATGCCGTAAATGGTAAGACTGGGTATGATGAAGCCATGCATGCACGTAAGCGGGTTCCGCAAATCGCCGGCTATACGCATTTAAAGGGTGCACTCGGGTTTCCCGGCATGAATTGGTCCGTCTTAGTTCGTGTGCCCGTCGATGAGGCGCTCTCTCAATCGATTGGCATTCAAAAAAATATTTTGATTGCTGTATTCATTTGCTCAGTCTTAGTCGTGTTGTTGGGTATTGTCATTGGTCGAAAAGTTGTTGCTCGTCTAAAGCCTGTGGTGGAAGTTGTTGACCTTGCGTCGAAAGGAGACTTCTCACGACGAGTGTCTGTGACGACGTATGATGAAATTGGCCAGATCGGACATGAGTTCAATAAATTCATCGATCATCTGAATCAGATTTTAAATCAGTTTAACCAAGTGGTCCAAGCTGTGGCGGCCTCATCAGAAAAACTTTCAGCCAATGGCCAAGAGGTGGCATATGCCAGTCGGGAGCAGGCGAGTCAAGCGACACACGTCGCAACCGCTGTAGACGAAATGTCGGCAACGGCCAGTGAGATAGCGCGGAATGCACAGGTATTGGCCAGTGTCGCTCAGGAAGTGAATCACTCCGCTGTCAAAGGTGGAGAGATTGTTGCGAACTCGATTCGTGGTATGGAGACCGTAACCGCAACGATGCAAGTGTCAGCCGACAGGATTAATGTGTTAGGAAAACGTTCGCAGGAAATTGGAGAAATTATTCGCGTGATCGAAGATATTGCCGATCAAACAAACCTGCTGGCCTTAAATGCAGCCATCGAAGCGGCTCGTGCCGGTGAGCAAGGCCGTGGCTTTGCCGTGGTTGCTGATGAAGTCAGGAAACTTGCCGAACGAACAGGAAAGGCGACCAAGGAAATTGCCGGTGTCATTGAAATGGTCCAAGCCGGGACCAATGAAGCGGTTCAATCCATGGAGTCGGGAACGGCCGATGCACAAAATGGCATGCGGTTAGCGCGTGAGGCCGGCGAGCGATTGAAAGAAATTGTTGAAGGTGTTCAACGAGTGGCAGACATGATTCATCAAATTGCCGGATCGACTGAAGAGCAATCACTGGTGTCCGATCAAATTGCACAAAACATTCAAGCCGTAGCCAGTATCAGTCAGCAAAATGAAGGGAGTGTTGGGCAAGTGGCGT
>BQIY01000015.1 GCA_021604265.1 Nitrospirales bacterium | reverse complement strand
ATTGCGGGAGACCTTCTCCCGCAATACTTGAAAGATCATGCGGTCTATTATGCTGGTCCAGCCAAAAAGCCCGAAGGTCATGCCTCAGGTTCTTTCGGACCCACCACAGCCGGACGCATGGATTCCTATGTGGATCAGTTTCAGTCTGAAGGCGGCAGCATGATCATGTTGGCCAAAGGCAACCGCTCCAAGCAAGTACGTGATGCTTGCGGAAAATATGGAGGGTTTTATCTGGGTTCCATTGGCGGCCCCGCTGCACGCCTAGCTGAACACAGCATTAAAAAAGTCGAAGTCCTCGAATATGAAGACCTAGGCATGGAAGCTATATGGAAAATCGAAGTCGAGGACTTTCCCGCCTTCATTGTGGTGAATCACGAAGGCAAGGATTTTTATGCCGACCTTGCGGCCCAGCGTCCACCAGCGCTTGTACAGGTTGGAGAGCAGGGAAAGAAATGAGAGTGGGCAGGGCTAACTATATCTCAATTCAATGCTTGACCTCTCTCCTTTACAGCTGTGTCATTCCTCCATCGACGGTCAAGTCGATGCCCATAATATAGGAGGAATCAGCCGAGGCTAGAAGCAAAGCGGCTTTGGCGATTTCTTCGGAGGTACCCATGCGTTTCATGGGTTTCTCCTTGGCAAACCTATCTTTCACATCTCCAACCGCCTTATATTGCTCCTGAAAGTAAGCAGCTCAAATGCCTATACTTTTGGATTGATGAAGAACACATCAGTCTTTCCACCTTCCTTCATGTTCAGCAAAAGTTATGATGTATGGGTTGATTCTGTTCCTAATGCAGTCGTTCTATTTTTTATCCAAATAGATACGGTTTTTGTCAAATAGATACGAACCTGTTTGATTTCTTTGAGAGCCTTTTTACAGTTTTTTCTTCCCGCCAACTTCAAGCCGTTCCATAAGACCAGTTGATTCCATAGCTTACGTAAGTGCAGACCCCTGCGTAATCCACCTGGTATGCGCTTTGCTCAATCAGGAGGAAAGGAAAGAACGAACGAACCGGTGAGTTCTCATTGCCAATCCAACGGTGCACAGAAGACGGCTTATTAACGCGCCTTTGGTGAGACTAGTCTAGACCTCCTCTTTGAAAATCGAATCCTTTTGTCACTGAGACAGGCTTCCGAGATTTACTTGAGAGAAGCACGTCGCCCTGCGTGAGGGCGGGCATCAAAGGATTGCGACAGTCGATGAAGAGAGTCAGACTCTATTTACTTATCAAAAAAGGAGAAGAAGAACATGCCTATGTTACATCCATCTAAATTAACAACTGGAGTGTGCTCCGTTCTCATGAGCTATTCTATGATTGTCGCACCCGTGGTAGCGGCGGACATGGAAATTGCCGCCCAAAAATCCAAAGTGATAAATGGGAAAGAGTATACCTTTACGAAATACCTCGATGAGGAGGGGAACGTGAAGAGTAAGATCCTAGATCGGCTGGGGCAGCAGGTTAGTGAGAAGACGCTCCCACGTGGGGAACGACGGGTCGTAGGAAAGCAATTACAGACTGTCTTGGATCAAGCGGTGCAGGGCCGTGCACAATCCGGTCGAGTGAAGGTCAATATTGCGTTAGACGTGGAAGTGCCAGTGAGCCGGGAAGTGCCGCAATCAGGTGGCGGGGAGATCGTGCAAGGACGGACCACCGGGGAAACCCTCAATAATCGCCAGCTTTCTGATGCGGAACTGCGAAGTCGTGCAGATATGGATGCTGCGGCGATTCGTAATCGCAACTTGAAACAATTGGAAATGCAGAAATCTCAAATTTCTGCCTGGTCGAAAAAACATGGGTTAGAAAATAAAAAGGCTGTGCTTCAAGCACTAAAAGATGGTCGACAAACAATCACCATGGAACTCACAAGGCAGGAGATTGACGCTCTTGCACACGATAGAATGGTGAGTGGGATTGAGCTCTACCAAGAACCACAAGACGAGATTGCCCAAGCCATGGTTGACACGAGCATAAATCCAACAGCTCTCAATAATCCTGCCACGCGCGGGAATAATATTGGGATCTATATGACGGAGAGTGGTTGCGCCGATGAATCAAGAATCAACAATTACGATCGTTTATCCGGGACCGAGACTAATCACTCGAGAAATGTAGGGGGGATTATCCGAGCGGTATCTCCCGACTCATTTCTCTATTGTCGTGGTGGAGCTGTTCTCCCAACTTCTATAGATCTCTATGGGTTTAAAATTGGGAATATTCAAATAATTCCACCTCTTAATCCACCCATTCTTGTCATTAATCGATCGAACGGGGTGATAGGTAATTCCGAATATACAACCTTAGATAGGGACTGGGACAATTTTGTCTATGACAAAAATATTCCCATCTTCAATGCCGCAGGGAATGAAGGTAGCAGTGTCGAATATAACAGGGCTCCAGCAAATGGGTTAAATGTCATTGCCGTCGGAGCCTATAATGATCAAACCGACACGATCGCATCGTTTTCATCATGGCGCGATCCGGAAACAGGCAATGAAAAACCAGAACTTACGGCGCCAGGCGTTGATATTACTGCAGGTGGATTTACCATGCCAGGCACTAGTATGGCTTCTCCTCACGCAGCAGCATTTGCAGCGGACATGATGTCGCAGAGAACTTTTTTGAAATATCGGCCGCATCTTCTTAGCGCTAATATGTTAGCAGGGGCGACAGACCAAATTACGGGTGGCTACGAAAAAGTAGGTTTAGGCGGAATTGATTTTGCCAGTGCCAATTGGAACGGCTGGTATTGGTATTGGACCGGAAATAACGGTTCTTTTGACTCCTTTGCCAGTAACGATGGAAACAATGACAACTACATCGAAAAGAAGTTTTACATTGCCAATTCATGGGATAAGGTCCGAGCCGTGATCAGTTGGCTCAACCGGGGCAGTTATACCTATGTCCATCGTACCGATGCGCATCCTATCGGAATGGATCTCGATTTTCGTGTCTATGACCCCAATGGAAACTTTGTTGGCAGTTCGGCTTCGTGGGATAACTCATTTGAGAGAGTAGAGTTTACGCCGAATGTCTCAGGGTACTACACGTTTAAAGTCAATCGCTATGCGAATCGTGACACGAGTTCGAATCTTCGTCTTGGAATGCAAGTCAATCTTTATAACGAATAATTCAAGAATACCTGGATTATTCAAGGGAAGGGGGCGTTGAGGCAAATCAGCGTCCCCTTTTCGTATGCGATTTCTCACGCGAGTCAACTCTTCCCATATTATCCATTTAGATACAATACGAACGTAATGAGATACGAATTTGCTTATAACGTTTGAAGCATTCTTACGATTTGCTTTTATATGAATTAGAATTGTTCTTAGAAAGCCGAAGTAATAATGGTAATTTCAAAACTTTGGTTTTCTCTTCAACTCCCTTGGTATACACATTGCACCTCTCTTCCTAAACCAAGTTAAGTGAATTTTCAATAGGAATGTCGAATTCCACTCATTTCAGAAATTTGAAAAATTTCGGATGAGTAAACAGCAATAATGGATAGCTGTGTACAATCCTGTAACGAAGAAGCAATAAAAATTTTCTGCATTAGGTTACTAGGAGGGTTTCACAATGTTGAGAAAACATCTGAAGAAAAAGTTCGATCTGTTTTTGTGTAAGGATGTACCCCTACTGCTTCCATATAAGCTCGCCTGGCATGGCAATGTGTTCGTCACATTATTGCTCATGATAGGCTTGACGCTGAGTTCAGCGAATGCCTCGGATCGTGTTCCCATTACACAGTCAGCCTTGCAGCAAATTCAAGCGCTAGCGTATGAAAAATCCTCCCGATCGCCTGTCCAACAAAAGATAAGTTCCAGGCTTTGGTATGCCAGTAAAATGCGTCGGGGTGATGCAATAGCAAGCGGTGTGGCGACATTACGAAGTCGCGTGGAATTTCGTCGCGACAATACGACACTTGTCGATATTCAGGCCGATATTTCCGAGTCCGTATTAGCTCAAATTGAAGCTGCTGGAGGAACGATCGTGAATCAGTTTCCAAAATATCGTGCAATTCGAGCAAAGGTTTCTATTGATCAGATAGAGCAGGTTGCTGGGATTCCAGAAGTTCAGTTTATTAAACCGGTCGATAAGATGATGACGAATTCTCATAATAGTTCAGCCGTCAACATTTCAGAAGGCGATGTTGCGCATAAGGTGGATCAAGCTCGAGAGTCCTTTGGAGTTGATGGCACGGGGATAAAGATTGGCGTGTTATCTGACGGTGTGGACTCGTTGTCCGAACGACAAGCGACAGGTGATCTTCCTGATAATGTGACGGTATTACCTAGCCAAGCCGGTTCTGGAGATGAGGGGACAGCTATGTTGGAGATTGTCCACGATCTTGTTCCTGGAGCTGAACTTCTTTTTGCAACAGCATTCGAGGGGCAAGCATCTTTTGCAACAAATATCAAGGCCCTTCGCGCTGCAGGTGCAGAAGTCATTGTGGATGATATTTTTTATTTTGCAGAACCTGTATTTCAAGATGGAATCATAGCTCAGGCCGTGAACTCAGTCGGGAGCAATGGAGGGCTATATTTTTCTTCCGCTGGAAATTCAGGGAATGTGAATGATGGGACTTCAGGAGCTTGGGAGGGGGATTTTGAGGCCACCGTAGCTCCCTCTGTTCTTGGAGAAGGCGTCATTGCTCACGATTTCGGAGAAGGAAATAATTCGAATCCCATTTCCACCGATTCTCCTTTTGTCTTTACCTTAACGTGGGCCGATCCGCAGGGAAGTTCGGGGAATGATTATGACTTATATCTATTAAGTGCGGATCTAACGGAAGTCTTCGATGCCTCCACGAATGTGCAGTCTGGTACGCAAGATCCATTCGAAATCATTGATTCTGAACTTTTTAATGATGTCGGAAACCGTCTTGTCATTGTCAAAAACTCTGGACAAGATCGCTATCTTCACTTGAATACCCATCGCGGTCAGTTAGAATTTTCGACAGCTGGTCAAACATCTGGTCACGCGGCAGCTTCTGGGGCCTTTGGTGTGGCTGCCGTTGATGTTTCGACAGCGAACGGAGGAACCTTCACGGGTGGTTCCGAGAATCCAGTTGAAACCTTTAGCTCAGATGGTCCTCGGCAAATATTTTTTGAGGAAAACGGCACTCCAATTACCCCCGGAAACTTTTCATCAACAGGTGGAGCGGTAAGGCAAAAGCCGGATCTTGCTGCAGCGGATGGTGTAAGCACCTCGACCCCAGGCTTTAATCCATTTTTTGGTACGTCTGCTGCAGCGCCTCATGCTGCTGCGATTGCTGCTCTAGTTCTCGATGCCAATCCCAATCTTACTTCGAATGAAGTTTGGGATGTGCTTACGTCAACGGCTCTCGATATTGAGGATGAAGGAGTTGACAGAGATTCAGGATTCGGAATTATCGATGCCTTTGCAGCAGTCGGATCAGTGGTTGCCGGTGACCCTCAGGTCACGAATCCGGTTCCAGGAGATACACTGAATGATTCCTCAGCCGTATTTGAATGGTCTTCGAACGGGACACCCATTACAGACTGGTGGCTGTATGTTGGAAAGGCTACAGGAAAAAGCAATGTTTATAATAGTGGACCTTTGGATAAAAACACCTTATCGGCATTGGTCGATGATCTTCCGATTAATGGTGGCGCAATATATGTTCGCCTTTGGTACAAAACAGACAATTGGAGTTTTGTTGATGCACAATATACTGCGATATCAGTTCCCAAAATTCTGGAGCCACGTCCCTTGTCATTGTTGAGAAAGACAACGGTTACTTTTAAAGGAAAGCTCACGGCAGATGATTTTCAGCATTGGATGTGGATTGGTACCAAAAAGGGTAAAGCAAACATTCTGAATCGGAATATGGGACAGTCAAGCGAACTATTAGTCCAAGGACTTCCAAAGTTTGGGCGTATCTTTGTACGTTATTGGACCAAACTAGAAAGCGGTTGGAGGTTTCGAGATCAGGCCTATTTTATGTGGACATTTTCCACTAACGATTAGAGCAGGGAATGTTCCAATAAAGATTCTATAAAGAGTTAACGTTTGCCGATGCTGTTTGACCGGACTCAACCAAAGAACCGACAAGTCTTTCGTTTAGAATTTTGCAAAATTATGAGGAAGCTTACGCTGCCAGTTTCTCGGTGTGGCATATTTCTATTTTTTGCTTCTACAGCTGTGTCATTCCTCCATCGACGGTCAAGTCGATGCCCATAATGTAGGAGGAATCAGCCGAGGCTAGAAATAAAGCGGCTTTGGCGATTTCTTCGGAGGTACCCATGCGTTTCATGGGATTTTCATTAGCAAAACCACCTTTTACATCTCTAACGGCTTCTTGAGGTATTCCAACTTTTTCAAAAATTGGTGTATCGATTGGTCCTGGGGCGAGAGCATTGACGCGGATTTTGCTTTCATAGAGTTCGCCAGCCAACGTTCTGGCAAGACTGCGCACGGCGGCCTTGGTTGCGGCATAGACATTAGTCGAGGGAAATCCTTTTTGATCGGCAATGGATGTATTGAAAATGACCGATGCGCCTTCGTTCAAGAGCGGTAAGGCTTTTTGCACATTAAAGAACAGGCCTTTGAAATTCACATTGACCATGTGATCGAAAGTAGCTTCATCCATTGATGTGAAGGGCCCAAATGTCGCTATCCCAGCATTGAGAAACAGCACATCGATCTTCCCAACGTTCTTCTGTATATTCGCATAGAGTGTTTGAATATCATTCATATTGCCGGCATCTGAGACAAATCCAACACTTGTTCCTCCGATCTCTTTGACGGCGTTGTCAACGGCTTCCTGCCGGAGGCCCGTGATCACCACGGTCGCGCCTTCAACTTGAAAGAGTTTGGCGGTCGCCAAGCCTATCCCGCTGTTTCCTCCCGTGATGACGGCGACTTTTCCTTCAAGTTTGTTTCCCATTATCTCTCTCCTTTTCTAAGATAGAAGTGTTGATTCTAAAATGTCAGGATTGCAGGTGACTGTCAACTTTGCTGTGAGGCGCCTAGTTGCGCATGCTTCCACTGTCGAAGAATTTTGAAGAAGAGCCGACTCTCTTCACTCATCGATCATAGGGAAGTAGTCGGGTGCCGCAGGATGTTTTTGACGTTTCAGTTCCCCTGAGAACCTCAGCCGACCTATGAAGTAAGATGCGCACTCATTCGTGATGGCCATCAGGTCTACAATTATTTTTTAGGATGAATTTTGTCCTCCCCGGACGCATCCCATATTCGTTTCCAAACCCAACGAAGTACCTGCCCCCAATTGGCAGCCGACGCTCGTCTTTCGCTGGCGATGGGCAAAGTTTGTGTTCCCCGATTTTCCCCGATGTTAAAGCTAAACGCATAATTTGGCTCCATTCCCATACGTAGATCGGAGATGACGATCAGATTGTCTTGCAGTCTGATCCCCCAGAACCCTTGCGTAAACCAATGAAGCCCTTTGACTGGTTCATGATCGATTAGCGTGTCTAGAAAATGTGTGAGACTCGGATAATTGGTGAGATGAAGATTTGTGTGCTGATCGAAGATTGAATAAAAGGCTTCTGCGTAGCCATTTTCCTTCATGATCAAGACTCTCCAGAGAAGCGAATTGATTGGAGTTGGTTGGACGAGTATCTGTGTATGGGGTATTTGTTGCGCTACTAAGCGTTCTTGGACGAAGTGCTCTACATGCCATTTGGCAACGATAGTCCATGATAAATAGAGTGTACTGAGTATGAGGCCCAGTGTGTTCGCTGTATGTCCCAGTCCCTTCTCTCGACTTATCACGAGTGCGCCGATAACTCCAAGGAGGAGGGGTATTGTATACAAAGGATCAATAATGAAAATCGTGGACCACATGATTGGATGATTGGAAAGAGGCCAAAATAGTTGTGTGCCATACGCCGTAAAGCTATCCAGCAGAACATGCGTGGCAAAAGCAAGGTAAACCAATGAGCTCCACGCTCGTGTGTGTTTTGACAATTGTGGATGGAGCCGACAGATCACCCACACGACGCAGGGAGTGAGGAGAGCTAAGATAAACAATGAGTGGGAATACGACCGGTGGGAAATAAATGACGTGACGGGATCGTCGAATGGTATGAAGACATCGAGGTCTGGAATGGTGCCGCAGATTCCTCCCCACCAAATCGCCTTGTTGCCGACTTTTCTCCCCAGGGTCGCTTCTCCGACCGCCGCCCCGAGTGCCAGTTGTGTAACCGAATCCATACGAATCCCTTTGTCTAATTAAAAATCCCTTATCTCTCTTTTCAAGAAAATACGTTCATATGTTCACCATTTTAACAAAGGTTCATTTTCTGTATGACGGAGCCTTATGCAACAGGGAAATACGGGAAATCGCCGAAGAGATTTCTGTGCGGTATGCCTGTGTCTGTGGCAGGCTGGATTGATTTGTAGACCTGACCTCATTTGCCTACATAGCTATACCCGTAATAATCTGATAAATTAGTTCTATCTAATGGTACCTAGTCTGGATCCGTTCGCTTTCCCTCCCCTCCTACTCCGCGATCCTTTCCAGTCTACGCGACATTCACATCTTTAATACGGAGGACTCATATCATGTCATTGCATTCATTGGCCATTCGGGTGGCCTGTTGTTCTATTCTCATAGCCGGAACATTAGCGACGTCAGTACAGGCCGAAACAGCAGAAGACGGTTCAGCGATGACGGTTTCTGATGGAAAAACGGTTTCGATGGAATATACGTTAACATTGGAAAATAAAGATGTTGTTGATACCAATGTCGGGAGAGAGCCCTTGAAGTTTACTCAAGGATCCCACCAAATTATTCCTGGATTGGAAACGGCTCTTGAAGGCATGAAAAAAGGCGAAAGTAAGCAAGTGACGATTGAACCAAAAGATGCCTATGGAGATCCACAACCGGAAGCGATCCAAGAGGTGCCACTCGACAAAATTCCACCGGAGGCGAGAAAAGTGGGCGCTACGCTCCAGGGGAAAAATGCACAGGGTGGTGTCGTTCATCCTCGTGTGATGGAGGTGAAAGAGCAAGTGGTAGTCTTAGACTTCAATCACCCATTAGCAGGAAAAACCCTCAATTTTGATGTGAAAATCTTGGATGTCGAACACGAAAGTACGCCGTAGTTACTCCCATCCTAGTCGGCGAGTCTCGCTTTGAACAGCGAGGCTCGCTTTACAATTCTCACTTCCAATTTGGGTTCGCAATATCTCGTAATATATCAGACCAAAAAATTTTTATACGAAATACACGCGACGAAAAACGGCCTACGGTTCGACGGAAATGTCGACAAAGGCCGGAAAGCTATCGGCTCCCTGAATGTCTGTGACGCGAAGTTTGAACCGGAAGGTTCGGGTATCTTCGACGTACGGTGCAAGAAAGCTGGCTTTCGCTGAATACGGATCAAGAAGGCCTACATTGCTTCCGCCAATTTGCGACCAGTAGTACTGAAGCGATCCCCCTTCTGGGTCAAAACTGCCCAGGGCATTGAGTTGGACTCGAGCGCCTGACTCGACGGATCGGTCTTTTCCGGGGTCAGCTTGTGGCGACTCATTGGGGTCATCTTGGACTTCAACGATGACGGCAAGCGTCGCTTCTTTTCCTCGATTCTTTACCGTAATGGTCGTGGTCCCGTTTCCGACCAATTGCATGAGGCCGTCTGAGTTGATCAAGACGACCTCTTCGTTTGACGAATGGTAGGTCGTGCCTGAGGACTGAAGACGGATTGGTCGTGTAATGCCGTCGGCAAAAAATCCAACGACTGGAAGTTCGGCAATGGTTCCGAGAAAGTCGACTTTATCGTAGACCGTCGCAGCAGCGGCTCGTCCGAATGCCAGGGGTTTGTTGGTTTCAAAGTCTATCTCGACTAATTCGGCCTCCGGTTCGATGGTCAAAAAGACTTCATCAAAAATGGCCCATTTTTCTTCGTGAAACTGTCCGCCTTTCCTTTCGCCAACGGCGAGTAGCCGCAGTTGACCGACGGCGGTCTCTGGAATTTTGACCGTGCCGCCAAAAGGCGGATCGTCTGATTGAGTGGACGTTCGTGCAAGGTTTTCATCGATTGATTCAAGAAGCATGTCTTCATGCTCCCGATACCAATAAAATTTTGACTGAATGAGGTTGCTGAGATCGCTCGGATCCAGCCGAACGGTAATTTCTTGCCCTGATTTAAATGTGCTGGAATTTGCCGGCTCTAGAATCGTAAAGGCTAAGCCGTTTCCTCCCAAAAACAGGATCATACCGATGGGCATCAGAAGAAATTTGAAAACCCAAGGTGATGGATGGTTGTATGGGGTTAACATAAGTCATTCTCCAAAAGCTTCATGAATGGAATGGGGGACGCGTAACCCAATATGCACTTGAAGCTATTCTCCGAATTTTGAATGTTGTGAGTGGAGTTCATTTTGTAGCCATTTTTTACAGTATTTTCAAGCACTCACACCCCTATTATCAGAGATTGGGCTATGTCTCGTCCAGACTCGGTTTTAAAAGAATTGGTCCGTAGGCGATGGCAAATACCGCATACGCTCCACTCCAGCATGCTGCTGCGACAGTGAACAGAAGGGGTTCCGGCACATGAAGGCTTGGTCCGAATACGCGTAGAATCGCTCCGAGGTTAACCAGCAGATAGATCAGAACAGTTACGGCATTCGCCTGTTTGGGACGACCGGTATGGCCAAGACTGGCACGGGACATGACGGCTAAGGTCATGACCCCAATTGCCCCAGTCGTGAGCGCGTGCAGTGCATCTTCGATCAACAGACCAATGCCAAGCGTTGAAACTCCCAGGGTTAAGAGTGAGATCGCGAGCCATGCATATCCGATGTGAAGAATGGACACAAGTGGTTCCGGCCATGTGCCCCATCCTTGCCAGCGTACCAGGCGAATGCCATTGGCCAATCCTGCTAGCACTAACGCCGTGCCAGTCCCCAGTGATTCTGGAGTGATTATCCATGCCAATGCGGCGATCCCAACGAGCGCAATCGAGACACGGTCAACATACGAAAATGCAGCTGGTCGATTCGATGAGCCGTGTTGATCAAAGAAGTCTTCGGTAAAGCTGGGGGTGATGCGTCCGCCAATCAGCGTCAGGAGCATCATCATGAGTGCGAGCGCCATGCGTGCGGCCAGATCCGTATCAGTTTGGCGAAGCGCCAAGACATGAAAGAGGATATTGGCACTGGCATACAGACTGATGATAATCCCTATCGGCAGCCGGTTCCAGGCGTGAGCAGTCACAATTTCAACCCACACTATTCCGGCCACCAAAATCAAAAAGGCTGTATCCGTCATGACCGCAAGAAAGGGGGGAAGCCAGGGCGTGGAGATAGCTATACGGCCCAGCAGCCATACGGCGACAAGAAGCATTAATAGCAGCCCGGTTATTGGAGGACGGTCGGTCCAGTTGGGAATGGCCGTCAGAAGAAATCCCGTGATCACGCAAGGCAGAAATCCAAAGACCATTTCGTGCACATGCCAATCACGCGATGGATAGAAAAATTCAATGTCCGTTGCACTGGAAAGGATGAGTGCCCAGGCAGGAATGGCGAGGCCGGCAAACAAGGCGGTCAATAAAAAGAACGGTCGAAACCCGTATGACCACAATGCTGTGCCATGGTACGTGGTCGTGTCCTTCATAGTTTTTGATGAATGATGTTGTTGGTATGATTCATTCGGCAAACGTCTGCCTGCAAGTGATGTGGATGTACAACATGCTCATGAGTCGATGATAGCTGACGGCATGTTTGTTCCCTCGGCAACATACAGCGATGACTTCTCCTGGCAGCCATGTTCATTGCATATGGGGCATATAGGAAAGATACAAGGTTTCGGCCATTACCTTGGTTTCGCGATACTCTAGTGGTTAGGGAATGCGTCGTAGAGAGTATAGAATTCGTTAAAATGAGTCGACCTTTTGTTAATGTCACACCCATCGAGTTTCTCCCGGTTTTTGAAATTCTACCTGAATGATAGGCGAAATGATTCACTGAAATCAGATAACAAGAAGTCAAATTTAATTAATCATTGGACCACTTTCTGACGCCGAAAGGTGTGATACGTATGAATACGTCCATCCAAGCTGTTTCATTTTCGGGATTACTGTGGGCATTCGTACCATCATTCATTGTGATTGTCATCCTGTATCGATGGACCGTCGATGGAGGAGCTGCCGTATATGCCGTGATACGAATGCTCATTCAATTGCTGCTTATCGGATATGTGTTGACGTATATATTCGAAGCAGAGCAGGCAGGCGTCATTGTGTTTGTGCTGATGGTCATGCTGTGGGCGGCTAGCTGGATTGCTTTGCGTCCGCTCAAGAGCAAGCAGCCCCACTTATATCGAAATGCCTTGGGCGCCATCATGATCGGTGGAGTGTCGACACTCGCTTTGGTGAGTCAGTTGGTGTTGGAGGTGCAGCCCTGGTTCCTCCCTCGTTATGTCGTGCCGCTTGCAGGAATGATTTTTGCTAGCTGCATGAATACTGTAAGTCTTGCGGCCGAACGATTTGAAGCTGAGTACGAAAAGGCCTGTTCGTATATCGAGGCGAGAAATGCGGCTTTGCACTCTTCGTTGATTCCAGTCATCAATTCATTATTTGCCGTTGGATTGGTGTCGTTACCAGGGATGATGACCGGGCAAATTCTTTCGGGTGTTTCCCCGCTTGTGGCGACGAAATATCAGATTATGGTCATGTGTATGATCTTTGGATCATCGGGAATTTCCGCGTCGCTGTATCTCATGTTCGTAAAGGCGCGGACGTCATAGTTTAGGCATGTGATCACGCATCTGAACGGTCATCTTGGTTGTCAATAGAGACTCACGGATAACCGTCAGAAGTTTGGTCATGTCGGCTGGTTGTCGTCGTGCTGGAGATTGAGAAAATGCGAGGATTTGTATGGTAGGATAAAGACATAGAGTTTTATTGCACCAGTGTTTTTGTGGTCTCTTACAGGGCAGAGCCCAACATTTTTCAGAGCGGCATCAGGTGTTTTACCTGAGAAATAGCGAGATGCTCAAGTCGAGAGATACACGATGTATCCCTCCATGAGGAGCCTACCTTTTCATTTAAGGAGAATGTGTATGACTAACAGTTTTCTACGTCGTTATCGAATCATTATGTGTTTGAGTGCGGTATGTCTCTTGGGCGGGGCGTTTCAGTCTGTGAGCTTTGCCGAACAAGAAAAATCACTGTATGACCGTCTAGGCGGTTACGATGCCATTTCAGCCGTTGTGGACGAGTTCCTTGAAAGAATATGGGATGATCCGGTCGTTGGTCGGTATTTTATTGGTATGGGGACTGATACCAGAAATCAATTACGACAAAAGAACAAGAACTTGCTCTGTTTCAATACCGGCGGGCCTTGTAAGAAACTCAATCGCCCGCTAGAACTGACGCATGAAGGGTTGGGGATCACGGACAAGGAGTTTGATATTGTGGCCAATCATATCGCCGCCACCTTGAAAGAATTTAAGGTCCCCCAGAAAGAATTTGATGAGGTCATGACCAAAGTCGGCGGTCTTCGGCCCTATGTGGTGGATAAAAGAATCGGTGGACCGACCAGCAAATCCTAACGGATGTCTGTGATGGCTGTCCGTTTCGAGCGCCTCCGGCTTGAGCTATAGCCGATTCAATAATTTCCGTACCCTTGACGGGTTGGATATCGCGTTGAAAGTCCTCATGGCTCAATGGGAATTTATTTAGATTCGCTATTGTCGTCTTTCCAGGTAAAGCCGGAGGCAGAGGCGAGTGAGCGAGGCGTCTGCAGACCCGTGTAGCGTTGGCCGCCGATAATCCATGTGGGATAGCTTCGAATTTTCTCTTTGGCGCAAGGCGGGGTCAGCGCGCTTCCGCGTCCTCCAGAACTGCACTCGACGTAGGGAAGCCGTGTGGCGGAGGCTTCGAACACATCTTTCTGTTCCTGACAACGAGGGCACCAGTACGCACCATAAAATTTCGCCCCGGTTTTGTCGAGATGAACCGCCAGGGCCTGGAGCTGAGGATCCTCTGGCCCTGCCGCCGCACTAAAAAGACCGCTGTAGTGCAAGTGCAGAACTCCAACAATGAGCAGGGCAACCACAGAAGCCTCTTTGACAGAATTCACCCAATTGGTCGGGCGCTGAACAATTGCCAGAATCATGATGGTTGTGATGATGGCAAATGAAGCGAGGCAGTATGGACAGGTTGCTTCAATTTCTATCACTGAAACGATTGTCAGATAGGCGCTGATGGCGAACCCGCAGATTGCCACAAAGACTAATGGCCGCCCGTAATTGGACTTGTTTCGGCTGTTCCAGATGATGTTAGCCAGCAGAATGTAGGTGAGCAGGCCATAGAAAGCCATGGGAATGCCGAGCAGCGTCGACCATCTGCTGGCCTGGACTAAATCGCAGCCGGATCCCTCACTACAAAAGGCCGGGTGGTCTTCGAACCACGCGACATACGTGAGGTAAGAGGTCAAAAGAATGCCAGCCGTCGCCAGCACGAGAAGGGCGATATTGAGCGGAGGTATTGATTTCGACTCAACGGCGGTTGAGGTCCGGCTTGCCGCACGTCCTGACGCGTCTGAATGTTTCTGCTTACTTGTCTTAGCCATAGTGATCAGGAGAGGGAAGTGAACAACAACTTAACCCTATTCTTATACCATGAGTTGGCGCGCAATACAATATAACTGGGGTCAGACTCGACTTGATTGATGCATTATGCTATGTATTCTCCATAACTTTAATTTGTAGAGGTGATCTTATGGCGCGTTTGCCTCGGTTTTTTGCTCCAGGCTATCCTCTTCATGTCATTCAGCGGGGGAACAATCGCGGAGCCCTGTTTTTCAAAAAGTCCGACTATCCACTTTACCTGGAGTTCTTGGCAGAGGCGGCGACTCGATACGGGTGTGCCATTCATGCCTATGTGCTGATGACAAATCATGTGCACCTGCTCCTGACACCCGACCAGCCTGAGAGTCTCCCCAAGACCTTGCAATCGCTGGGAAGGCGGTATGTCCAGCATGTGAATGCCAGCCATCAGCGGACGGGTACGTTATGGGAAGGTCGTTATCGAGCCACGTTGATCGATGGCGATTCGTATTTTCTCACCTGTTGTCGATATATTGAGCTGAACCCCGTTCGAGCGGAGATGGTCGTTCATCCGCGAGAATACC
>BQIY01000014.1 GCA_021604265.1 Nitrospirales bacterium | reverse complement strand
CATATCCGGTATTGTTCTGTTACCCGGATCGAATGATAGTTGCCCCACTTGTCTTTCATTTTATCCAGCCTGTTGCTGGGCGGTATCTTTAAATCCGTGATATTCCTGGCCGCGTCGATCATTCGTATTTTTCTGAAGGCTTTGTTTGGCAAGGCCCCTGGAAGCTTCTTCACGTAGTTTCTATTCCAAATCGATTCCGTTTTCTTGTCGCCGAATGTCTTAATCATACCAAATAGTAACGCCAATCAGGACTAACGTCAAGATTGGTAGTCACGCAAGACGGTATTATTTTAAATGACAGGGGGATTAGAGTGGACCCCAATGTCTAAACCACCGATGTGGAAAAATAAGTCAGCTTTCCGATCATGGTTTCTCCCTATTCGGGCATCGTTCTCTTTTCGAAATGAACCTGTTTGGGAGTGCGGTAGCCTAACGCTTGATGCTGCGAGTCTGCGTCACCCGTAACGACCAATTGGCCCTCCAAGCTCGTGAGGCCCAGAAAGAACCATGTATGTAAGATCAAGCAATGGCCTCAAATCTGACCCCAAATCCGAAGCATACAAGACCCAGCAAATTCATGACCCTGGAGTGCCCCCCGAATTTTGGACGAAGGGTATGTTAGGTTTTCCTCAACCTGAGGAGGACCAACATGAAGAAGAAGCGATTCACCGAAGAACAAATTGTGCGCATTCTTCGCGATGCTGAAGCCGGGACGATTGAGAAGGCTGCTCGTCAGCACGGAGTGTCGGAGCAGTCGATCTATCGATGGAAACGCCAGTTTGGCCAGATGGAAATAGCGGATGTTCGGGAACTGCGCCAGTTACGACAGGAAAATGCTCGGCTCAAGAAGGTCCTGGCGGAACGGGACTTAGAAGTCGAAGTGATGAAGGAACTGCAGGCAAAAAAGGGGTAAGCCCACGAGCTCGGCGCCAAGTGGCTCGGACCGCATGTGCTCGTGGGCTTCGAAAGGGTCGCGCCGCTTGGCTCTGCTCGACGCCACGTTCCGGCCTGGGCTATACCTCCCGTATCATCCAGCGAGATGCTCGGTTGGCTCAAGCCCTCCGCGGGGTGGGCAAGCGCTATCCTCATTGGGGCTATCGGTTAGCCGGGCGTTTTCTCCAAGGCCGCGGCTGGCAGGTGAATCTCAAGCGGATTCACCGGGTATGGCAGCAACAAGGGCTAGGGCTTCCGAGCCGCAAACGTCGGAGAAAAATTCGCACTGGTTGCACCGTCCAGCCCAAAGCCAAGACCCAACACGATGTCTGGAGTTGGGATTTCGTGCATGATAGCTATGGCCAGGGAGAGCCCTTCCGATGCCTGACCGTCAAAGATGAAGCCACTCGGTTTTGTTTGGCCATTGCCGTGGGGCGTTCCTTGACACACCAACAAGTCATTGAGGTCTTGCGACAGCTCATTGCCCGGTATGGTCGCCCGCGGTACCTGCGGAGTGACAATGGCCCAGAACTCGTTGCCCACAAGCTGACGACGTTTTTAAACGACCAGGAGATTCTTCCGTGTCGAATCGAACCCGGCAAACCCTGGCAGAATGGGAGTAACGAAAGCTTCAACGGCACGTTTCGTCGGGAATGTCTCGATGCCGAACTCTTCCAGAGCTTGGTCGAGGCCAGGGTCGTGATCGAAGACTGGAGACGACGGTATAATTACGAACGGCCCCACAGTGCACTCGGCTACCAAGTGCCTGCGGCGGTCTTTGAGGGAGCCATCATTCGGAAAACCTAACATCCTCTATGGCCAAAGAATAGGGGCAGGTCAACCCGTTCCACTTTCACCCGTCGCCATACCCTAAAGTGGCTTCCTGAGACTCATGATAAACACAGTAATGAATAGGATCTGACTAAGATGAAAAACGTTCGTGTGGGATATACGGTGAGGGTAACAGGAGAGGAGGGGAAGACGGTATCAGTAAGCAAAGAACGCATCCTGTAGAATTAAAAATAATTTGTACGATTTAGGCAATTAAACCAGTTAAGAAAATTGTTTCCAACAGTCCATAATCGGTAGGATGTCAGCAATGAATCGCCTACCAATACCTCGAAAAACTTTAAATGTAGTCATTTTGGCCACGAGATCATGCTTCCTTACTTGTGTTGGCTCATGACCAAAAATTTGAGCCGCCATAACGTGTCTCACGAATCGCATTGAACGGTATCACCGACGCATTAAACAGCTAGCTAGAGTCATGCAAGCCTTCAGGGTCTTTCGAAGCGCCTAGATCAAGATTTCGTGAATTGAGTGCGCTTACTAGCTTGGAAGGAAAATCGATTACGGTAATTCAACAAGCTGAGGCGCGAGTCTGTCAGAATTTCAATGAAGGATTCAGCTCGCTGCTAGAAATAGTTGCCGTTTTTTTCTTTCACTTTTATATTGAGTAGTTTTTGGAGTTGAAAAAATGAATCGAAATGCTCACAGCCAAGCCCTCTCAGATCGGATGGGATTTCCCTATTATTTCGTGCTACAAAGATACAGGGTTTGCCGAAGGCAATTGCCATCCCAGTTGCCAAGAAACTAAGCGCCGACGCTCCCTCATCTATACGACAAACGCAATATATGGCTCCTTGGATCAAGGCAATAAATTCATTAAGTGATGGTTGATGTTTCGTACTCTGATCGATAAGTGTACGGCTTTTTAATTTGTGCTCTTCAACAGCTAGGCAACAATGATGTATGAAGTCTATTTCTTCGTCTCCATCACCGACTAACAAGAGGTATGGTTGCTCAACCTGTTGCGCATGCTTCATAGGGATAGGGATACAACCCGGGACAATTTTCATCTGTTCGGACAAAAGCCGCCGTAATCCCCAGTAGCTGGGGAATTGAATATGATCAAGCCCATCAATGAGAGCAGGAACGGGTGTTCCGACCTTTTTTATAAGAATGAAGGGCCGCTCCAAACCAATAGCGAGGCCCAACTCTAGATAAACATTACGATTTTGTGATTCAGGAAGATCAAAAAAAGAGAATAATGTAGTCTGAATTATCCCCGAAATTTTACAGAGAAGTAGTGTGGTGTATACCTCTTGATCTGCAGTACGTTGTTGTAGATCGGTTACCGACAAGCCCTTCTCTATGGCACTTCGTAAATCTCCAATTTTTTCATCGCTAAACTCGTGGCCAACAAAATATTCATGCGATGAAGGGACCAATCGGCAACCCCGACAGATACCCTGTGAACCAAATATACCTGAAATAGGGTGAGGGGCTGATGCTTCTCCGGAGACGCTCTTGTCCAGAGAGTTTAGCCCAAGGTGAGTTCGAAGGGAACTCAAGTCTTCATCAATATTGATATCAACTTGATGTTTTTCCACCAGTTCCTTTGATGTTTTTCCACCAAATTTTGTCATAGAGTTTTCGTCGAGAACTCTCTTAATCAATTTTTCAAATCGCTTTCGCCTTCCTGACTCAGCATATGGAGTGGGGCTTGGAAGCTCAGCTACATCATCCAATGCCTCTATAACAGTGTCCCTGAAATTCGCTACTTCAAAGGTTTCTTTATCAAAAATATGAAATGTTCCGAATTCCTCCATCAGTGCGTCAGTAAGGTATGTTGGAGTGAGGCCGCTGACGATAATTGTTTTAATTTTTTTGTAGGTTAACCATTCCAACAAAAGGATTCCATGAAGGTTCTCAGGTTCGAACTTGCACGCTAAACCTAGGTCGATAATCGCGAGATCAAAAGGTTTTCGTCGTAAAATACTGAGACCATGAGGATAACTTTGCGCAGCCTCAGTTGATAGCCCCATTGTTATTAGTGTTTTTTTAATGAGGCGAAGCCAATTCGGTGAATCCTCTGCAACAAATATTTGTTTCGCTACTTTTTGATGTTTAGTTGATTCATCGGCAACAAAGTGGAGATTATTGGTCGTATGAATCTCCCCTTTTTTCTCAACATGAGTTGCCTCATCAATAACACAATGGAGATCAGCAATAGTATGAATCTCTCCTTTTTTCTTAACATGAGTTGCCTCATCAATTACACAATGAAGGTCAGCGATTGTAATAATTTCCCCTTTAGAGAGAAATGTGAATGTCATCTCTTTCCCTAGAGCTTTATAGACAAGTGATTTATCTCTATGTCCACTTGCGATCACGAATGACCGAACGCAGTGGCTCTCCCATGCTTTCTTGGCAAGAGTGAGCCCACTTGAGTCCGATATGTCTCCTGTGACCAAGCTTACATCAATAATTGCGAGCTCGTAAGGTCCGTTATCAAGTGCTTTAAGCCCCTCTGCAAAGGATTTCGCAATGACAACGTCGTACTGCTTTTGTTTTGCACCATTCGCAAAAAGCCTCTGCCAATTTGGAGCATCCTCGACTATTAATGTACGGAGATTTTGAGGGGAATTCATAAAAGTTAATTCACGGGAAATTTCAATGTGAAACGAGTACCAGGACCAGATTTTTCTGAGATTCTAATTTCGCCTTTCGTCTCATTAAAAGCCTGCTTAACTAACCAAAGACCTAGCCCAAGGCTTTCAGGATTTGTGGTGTAGAATGGTTCAAAAATTCTCGCTCGTGTCTCTTCAGGTATACCAGGCCCCGTATCATCAATCATGATGACGATCCATTGTACGTCACTCGACAGATAACTATTAATCGATAGAATTCCTCCATCGGGCATGTTTTCAATAGCGTTATCAATAAGATTACTGAACATATACTCAAGAGACAATTGGTTGATTCTAATGTTCGGTAATTTGCAATCTAGCGTAAGCTTCAAATCTATATTTGATGGTCTCGCTGACTCTTTAACTAACTTATGAATAACGTCATTAATCTGAAGTGCTTTGGATTTCCCATCCTTAAACTTCTTGAGGGCCTGAGCAGCTTTCATAACAAGCTGAAGCTTTTCAACGTCAAATTTGAGGTCTTCAAGGCAATCCGAAACCAAATCCCAATCCCCTTTATCTACGACCTTTTTTACTTCGTAAAAATTTGGTGAAATTGTCCCAAGTAGATTGCTGACTCGATGGGCAAAGTTTGCCCCAAATTCGTTCATCGCCGCGAGCGCTTCAGCCTTACGTCTTTCTTCCATCTCCCTGACCTTTTGGATCCCGAGGACTGCTTCTCGTGCAAGAGCTTTCATGGACCAAGATCGGGTGTCACTGAACCACTTCTTATCATAACTACAAAGAGTCAGTACCCCGAGAATACGATCCCGTTCATCTAATAAAGGGACACAGAGTTTAGACCGGATCAATGTACTATTTGCGGAATATTCTATGTCAGGTGCAAACGAATTCAAAGCTGCAATGTCAGTGAATCTTTCCCCCAATGGTAGGTTAAAACGATCGGGAAAGATCGTTATCTCCGATGGATATTGGACTTGGCGTTTGAGCATCTTATTCTCTGGGTTAAGAAATTGAATTTCAGCAAAATTTCCTCCAGTAATCTCCACAGCTTGTTTGCAAATCAGGATGAGGAATTCACTGAGATTCTCGTTCGAGATCAACGCTTGGTGACCAATATTCAAGGCTCCGAGGAAACGCCGATTCTTGATAGTAATTGCGGCAGATGATGCAAGCGTTTCGATGACTTGTTTCTCTTCATCAGAAAACTCATGGTACCTTCGATAGTTAATAAACATCATCCCTACGATTTCAGTACCGACCTTCAGCAATATGCCTGCCGCGGACTTGACTTTCTCCCTTTGGATAAACGAATGCGGGTCGCTACTTGGTCGCTTATGCTCTGGGTTCATCAGTATATCGCTAGCGTGGACATCATTAACAAAAATATTATTATTGTGCTGTGCAAGTCTGGTTGGAATATATTCTTTGTCTTGACGAACCGGTCGTTTCCCTTGATCACGAAGACGGCCAGCTTTTTGCTGTGGCCCACTATATTTAATTCCACCCTCAAAGTATTCAAAAATTGTGACGACATCTGCTGCAAAGAGATTAAGCGTAGTCCAAGCTATCTTGTACAAAAGATTCTGGGCTTCCGGAACCTCAGCAAGTATTTGACCTAATGCATGGATAGTACTCAACTGACGTGTACGATCCCTCATCTTTGCGTAGGTCATTGCGTGACGGATTGCAGCAATTGCACGATTTACAAAAAGTTTCACCCAGCCGACTTCATTTGCCGTAAGGTTACGAGGCCTTACGAAGTGAAGATAGAGAACACCTTCCTGGCCTTCAAGATTAAAGGGAAATGCCGCCTTCGCCCGAACTCCCATGGCATACATTTCTTTGTTCAAGTCTTCAATCGCCTCCTTGTTGTCCTCCCCTTCTTGAATCGATACGAATTTGGGCTTCCCCGCCTCACATGCCTTTCTTCCCAATCCTGTTGGCCGAGGAGGATTCGCATCTAGAAAATTAAAACCTAATGGCCCGCTCCCAGCAGTGGCAAAGTACACATATCGTCCGGGAGTAGGATCATAGGGGAAATGTAGGCTAGCGGAATCCGCATGAACGATTTGACGTGCATGTTCAACAATAGTATCTAATACATGGATGGGTAGTACCCTGCGAATATCAAGAACTTTTCGCGCAATAAGCTGAATGAGCCGTTTGACTTCGTCAGATTCTATCATTCCAAATCGAGATGTACGACCAGCTTCGACCGTACCAATAACCTCGATCAGTGGGCGACCACCCTCATCAGTGAAGTCCACTGGAAACTCTGGAATCATCTCCACACAATGACCGACGGCGTCCTGCCTTTTGTATTTGGACTTCCACGTACATTTGTTTACCCAATCTTGTACATAGCGATTGCTCCCTTTGTTGCGTACTAACATCAACGGCGTAAACACCCGTACAAGATCTGCATGGCCCTGCTCCTGATACAACCCAAAATCAAACCGATCATCCCAACCCTGAATAATTTCCGTTTTATATGACAATGCAATGTCAGCTTGGATATCTTGCCCCTTTGCGAGATAATGTCTCGCAAGACCCGTCCATTTTTTCGCAATTTGACTGCCATAGACAGTCTCTATAACATTTTCTTCTGGCCGGATAAGCTGAATTGCAGAAAACTCGAAGTTCGATTGTGGATCGCCTTCGATTTCCTCACAGATTGATTTCAGTGTATCTTCAAGTCGAGAGAGGTTTGCGGTTGCTTTTTCGATTTGATTAGAAGGGTTAAGGAAAAGGCGTGTCCACCCAAGAGCCCCTGAAGCTTCCTTAGCCAAATTCTCAAGTATCCGGACGTCGTGCTGTCCAAATTGTCCGGCACGACACCCATCAACAAAAAGCACTCCGATTCTTCCCTTTTCCATCTGAACGGGAACACCAATAAAGGAGCGAATCCCTTCATGGACCAAATTACTATTTACCCAACGATCTTCATTAGTGTCATCAACCTTAAGAGATTTACCTGTGGTGATGATATATTCAGTCACACCACCTTGTGATCTGGGTGTCACACTTCCCAACGAATCTTTTGGTGAGCGCTTTCCAACAATTATTCTTTTCCCCTCCTCGTCCATCGCTTCTTCTATCAGCAAAATAGAGCTGGAATCCGCTCCTGTAAATTTTCGAGCATATTCAACGATAAGTTCCTTTGCACGTTCAAAATCAGGTGCCTCACTGAGAGTATGCGAAACCTCGGTGAGCCTCTCAGATTCTAGGCGATTTGTAGTATGCTCTGCGTTGACTCCCGCCAATTGCGCGAGACGCCGAACCGTATCATGTTCTTGCTGTGTAAACTCATGTGGTTTAAACGTAAAGATCTCTAGCACTCCATATGTCTCTCGTCGAAAGGATATTGGATAGCATAACGTTGAAGCCCAATCAGCTTTTTTAGCCTCCTCAGGAAATGGAAACACGCCACCGATCATTCGCATGTCTTTGACGCTCTGAGGTATTCCCGTTTTGAATACGTTACTGATCACATTCATGCCGCCGGATGCCACAAATGCTTCTTGATCAAAAGGCCTTGGGAGTCCACGACTTGCCTTGACAAACAGCCCTTGCCTTTGAGGTTCGTGAAACCAGATTGCGGCAGGCATCTTCAAGACGTTTCTGGCAAGGCTAAGAATGGCGAGTAGCGATTGATCCTCTTGCGATTCGCGACGATATCGCTTTTTTCGCAGCACTTCGTGAATATCATATTTGGCAATAGTTGCACCAATTCTCTGCGTCATATCCTCAAGCTTTTCTTTATCAGTCTCATTTAAAATATGATGGGCGTTTCTATAGTTGACAAATAGAACCCCTAAAACCATTTCTTTATGTTCGACCGGATACCCGGCACAGGACGTGATTTTCTCTCTCCGAGCGAAGGGGCCATCCAGATCGGGATGATCACTAACATTTTCCACGATTATGGCCCGGCGTTCACGAACAATTCTTCCTGCATCTCCGTACGTATGCGGACATTTTGATGGATCCGCAAAGGTGCTAGGATCGATAAGCCCGTGACAAATTGGCAAATCAAATTCCTGCGTCTGAACGTCATACAGAAAAAATGTGGCCGCATCAGCATTCAAATAACTAGTAACGTCCATTAGCAATTCTTCAAGTTGTCTCTTGAGAGTGATAACAAGATGTTCATCACCGTCTCTATTTTTTGTATCGGGAAACACCTGAGTACTCACCTCTTCATCTTGACTCTACTGTATATAATCATTGACTTGCCTTCATAAATTTTTGGCTATATGCACCATTTCCATACGGCTTCACAATATTCGTTGTACCAATTTCAATTAGCCATCAAAACTCATCAATTACAAATTTAGTACCCCCGTATAGACTAGGAATAGAATGCTTTCCAGCTGACTCTAACCAACGCCATCTAGAACATTTATTATTGATTACATTGATCAATGTTTTCTAGATAATAGGGAACTTCATTCTCTAAGGATAATCGTAAGATACCTTTATTCTTATCATTAAGACTAAGAATACTTCGGCTTTTCACTTTTAGTGCTGTGTGTGACCATTGATATTCTCACATCTTTTGTTCAAGTTCTAAGAAGATGGTTCAAATCTCATAACCAAGATATTCTCTGTTCCCTTGAATCCATCCATTGGGCCACAAACGATTAAAAACTTCAACCCTTCCTAATTCTAGGTATTTTATTTAGTTCGCGTCCCCCAGAATTTCGAACTTTCTTTAGAAGTCCAGATTTATCGTTGAAAACGAAAGAATTGTGGGAGCACCATATTAATTGAAAGCCTCAATTCTAAAATACCGGTAAAGAGATGGTCGCATCATAGCTTTCCTGCACTGAACCTACATCACCTGTCACCGCTGGCAATGGCATTTATGCGGGTCTTAGGAATGTCCGTTGCCTTCGCAAGGGCATATTGTGAAATTGCCATCTCATCAAGAAATTCCTCTTGTAGAATAATGCCGGGGTGTTCTACTTGTATCTTTCTCATGTTCTCCTCCTAGAGCTTGTCATGATAGTCGCCAAATTCAACATTCAAAGCGTTCCTATTCTCCCAGATAAATCATATCCGGTATTGTTCTGTTACCCGGATCGAATGATAGTTGCCCCACTTGTCTTTCATTTTATCCAGCCTGTTGCTGGGCGGTATCTTTAAATCCGTGATATTCCTGGCCGCGTCGATCATTCGTATTTTTCTGAATGCTTTGTTTGGCAAGGCCTCTGGAAGCTTCTTCGCGTAGGTTCTATTCCAAATCGATTCCGTTTTCTTGTTCCCGAATGCCTTAATCATACCCAATGGTAACGGCAAACAGGACTAACGCCAAGATAGGCAGTGACGCAAGCCGGTACTATTGTAAATGACAGTGGGATGAGAGTGGACTTCAAGGTCTAAACCACCGATGTGGAAAAATAAGTCAGCTTTCCGATCATGGTTTCACCCTATTCGGGCATCGTTCTCTTTTCGAAATGAACCTGTTTGGGAGTGCGGTAGCCTAACGCTTGATGCTACGAGTCTGCGTCACCCTAACGACCAATTGGCCCTCCAAGTTCGTTAGGCCCAGAAAGAACCATGAATGTAAGATCAAGCAATGACCCCAAATCCTTGATCCAATCACCGGTAATGCCATTCTTGAGGTAACAGCAAAAGTGCTGAGGGAACGAAAAAGGCTACCGTTGGATAAAATGCACAAGCAGTTCCATGACTTCATTCATTATCAAAAAATGCGGCCCGATCCAGATAGGAAAAAGAAATGAAAAACCTGAATTCAGTAGAAGAACGACGATCCCAACAGGTGATGGACAAAATTATAGGGTTGGTTCGGGAGGATCGAGAAAGCCTGTAGTTTTTCCCAGTGCGCGGCAGTGCCAATGCGTTTACATCACGTAGTTTAAGAGGCAGCTTTCACGTATTCTGTGACCTTCGCTAGCGTCTCTTGGGATGGATTGATCCACTGCAGGTTTAAACGAGTTTTCTCTTCGAAATCATTATGCCCACGATAGTCGACGCAGTCCTTTAGCGTCAACGTCTCACCAGCTATGTCGACTTCGCAAATTGCAGCTCGTTGAACATCCTGAATAGGCTGGCTATTGTCCAGCAAGAGCCCAATGCCCCCAGTACTTACATTCAGAAGGTGTGCCGCGCAAATTTCTGGTTCGTCATCGATCTTATGTCTCCAGGTTAGTGAGGCGTTACCGTTAATATTTAGCCGACGTGTCGAACGACGTTCGCCCGTTGGGTCATCGGCCGGTTTATTCATGGCTCCAGGGTGGCGAGGGATAAAATCTGCAAGCCAAGACGTGAGGCGCGAACGCAGAGGTCTTGGGTCGAACGCTGGATCAACCAACCCCTTCGGTTGCAATTGGTCAAGGCTGATGAATTGTTGTATGACTAACCAGTCTAGACGCACATACGTTCGGCCGCGTTCTGTAGTGGATTTGGCAATGCGCTCGTCCAACTCATCCTTGATTGCCTTATTAACCTTACCCGTGTTTTGCTCCCGTATTTGGGTAAGCCGCGCTGTGACCATGGCGTTAATTTTGTGGCCATTTTCTGGACGCACCTGGGAGCTATAATGAGCCGCTGCGCGCAGCAGTGTGGTAGGATCAAAGAGCTCGTGTTCTTTTATGTTAAACGGTAGAAGATGGGCCCTCACAAGCTGAGGCCAATTCATCAAGTCTAACAGAATTCGTGCATAGACGCGTCGTTTTTCGACCTCGCCATCGATTGTCCCTACATCTCGGTCGATATCAGCGATCAGTCGGTCCGCCCGATCGCTATCTTCGCTCTCGCGGTACACCCGAACAAGCACTTCGCGCAGCCAATTGCGTGAGTTAGTATAGCTGAGGAAGTAGACGCGGGGTGCTTCAAGCTCGTAACGCATGACCATGAGGCGGCGGTTGATGTTCTTGAGTATCTTCTCGTAAAACTGTGCCAACCCGAATGCCTGTCCTGAGGAGGTTTCGAATATCGTGGTCTTCAGAAGCATTGTGTAACCGAATGCCACGCTTAGGGCCACCAGGGTATTGTCCCAGCGCACGTCGCCCCACTCGGCCATGGCAAAGAGCACCGCCACGGCCACGAATACATTGAACAAAGCAAGCCGTAGAAACGTCCAGCGCCATAGATAACGTCGCGCCCTACCAGCAGTAAAGGACTTGTTGACATCTAGAAACGTAAGGATGCCGACAATCGCTACAACAAATGTGATATTGATTAGAGGAACGAGGCCAAACCGGCGCTGTCGCACCTCGATTCGGTCCTTCCACCATGTCCACCAACTGCTCCATCCACTTGTAGGTGTTGTTACATCAGCAAAGACATCTTTTCCATCTACAACGCCCTCATACCAGCGAATTGTTGGCTCGGCTGTATTTTCACGCCCGAGAAAAGCCATTCCCGTACGCTTGGAAGGTCGTCCGTTCGGAGTTTCGAAACTAGCAGCAAGCTCATATCGGAACTTGGTCCGCCAATCAATAGTGCCATGGCTATCAGTTCCAATTTTGTCAGCAATCCGAAGCAGACGTTTCGCGGTGTCATAGCCAAGCTCTGTGAATTCGTCGGTCATGGACCCTGGCGGGTTACCGCACCCCGGGTCTGCTTGCGTGGACCCTTTTTGTTTTTTGTAAAGTGTGACAAATCGCACTCCTTTGAGGCACAGTGTGCTGGCGTCGGTGATGGCAAAAACCAGCGGATCGTATGGTACGATGGTTGGCGTTACCGCATTCAGCGCTCTCTGTAGTTGCCGAACGTGTTCTGTTCGACCAAGTAAACCAACAGCGCTGGGGCGTTCATCGACTATAGTCGAGGCTGCCCCACGTAGCTGTCCCGAGCGAAATCTCAATGCTTTGTAGTTGATCTGTGGCTTTTCGCCGGCCAGTTCGCTGAAAGCGAGTTCGGCCATGTCGCCAAAGCTGCTGGACTCGTAAGCAACCGTAATTGTATTGAATCCGCGCGACACCAGATAATCAAAAATCTTTTGCGCACGCTTGACCACCTGGACGTTGGCTCGAAACAACCATTCATTTGGCTTGTTGCCTTCCTTTGCAGTGACTACCGGCGAGAGTACGACCACTTTCGCTGCTTCTAAGTCGTCTTTAAATTCCATCAGGCTGAGGTATAGCCCACTGTCGCTTGGCCCCAGGATAACGTCAACAGCAGGCGCCGCTGCAACCGAGTCTTGGACTGCTTCATTTGAGAGATTTTGGTGTGCTTGTTTTCGTATAACTTCCAGCAACAATTGTAAACCGGCCTCCTCCTCGCCGTACGGCAGCTCGACAGGTTCGACTGTCCATAATTGCCTTTTCCCTTTCGCTTCGTTGTAGGTCTTGATGTATTTGCGGATGCCGTCAAGCATTCGCTGGCCTGCGGGTGACCCTCGAAAAGCTATACCAACCCGCAGCAGAGGCTTCGTAAATGTGATTTCTTTTTTTTCAGATGCTAAAGGGATTTGCGCCAGCGAAGAGCTTGGGGCGAGATACCACGACAGTAACAAGCAAAGGCATTGCAATATAACAGGAGTGCGTTTAACAGCCGTCGAGTCTTGTGATGATCGCATTTGTTAAGCCATCAGAGGGAATAGGTATTATCCATAGGCTTTTTCAGTGCTCATGCATCCAAGGCTAATTACGGCTGTACGAGCAAGACCAATGCCAGGCATTCATTAAAGTAAAAAGTCCAAAAGTTCTGGCATTTCTAGGTTTTTGTATGAGAGGATCGAGACTCAACCAGAGGAAAAGGGGATTTTAAAGTTATCTATTAAGATACAATATGTATCTGTTTAGATATAGTAAGTGGGGTCAGGCCTGCGTAAGTGCGAAAATGTATTTTCTCAGCTGAGGCATAGCCCTTGTACGGCTGCCTCGAGTTGCCCAATCTGTCGACGCAAGATGGACGCATACTGTTCCCCGTTCCCGCGAACCATCACAAGATAGACACCACCCGATACATGCAGTCTGGGTTTTCTGGCCATGGGCTAAGAGTCATTGCTCGACTTCATTAAACAAATAAAGCAGGCCTGCCCCTAATACTGACCATTATGGAATACGACCTTTCATAACCCTCGGCTGCCTCAGCTTGATTTTCCCGTCTTTCCGACTATGATAGTGGGCCTGTTGAAAAAAGCCGCCAGCGGCGTTCTCGCTATTTTTTCGTGCTCACGTATTGCCAGTACGCTCCGCGCAAAAAAATAGCTGTGGCCTTCCCTTCGACAAAGCTCAGGGCAGGTCCGGAGGGACCCTTCGAAAAGACTCAGGGCATGCTTTTTTGAACCGGCCGGAAGTCTTTAAGTTCAGCGACGCTCATGCTCAAATTTGCTCATGACAAAAGTTAATATTCAACAGTCCCAAAGTGACACCCAGTCCCTGTGCGATGCCGCATGAATGGAGTGGCGATGATTCCGCAATTAACCGAGAAAGAAGCACTGAGTCCGATTGTCTTGGCATTCGTCGACGCCCTTAAACGCACGGCGTTCACGGGTGATGTTGAGACCCGTTATGGCGGTCGTCTCAGTGCGGCAACCGACAACTCCATCTATCAAGTGACGCCTCAGGCCGTGTTGTTTCCCCGCTCGCAAGCCGACGTCCAGTGTATCTTCCAGCTTGCCACTCACGATGCGTTTGCCAACGTGACGTTTACCGCCCGTGGTGGTGGGACGGGGACGAACGGCCAGTCGTTGACCGAAGGGGTGGTGGTCGATCTCTCCCGGCATATGAACCGGATTGTCGAGGTGAATGAGGCGGAGGGATGGGCTTGGGTTGAACCTGGGGTTGTCCTCGATCAATTCAATGCCCACGTGAAACCCCATGGTGTCTTTTTTGCCCCGGAGCTCGCGCCGAGTAATCGCGCGACGATTGGCGGCATGGTTAGTACCGATGCGTCAGGGAAAGGCTCTCGCATCTATGGCAAAACCAGTAACCATGTTCTGGCATTGGATGTGGTGCTCTCAGACGGGTCGGCCTGGCAGAGCGTGCCCCTCGACGCGGCGGCATTACACGAGCTCAAGTCGGGCGACGATCTGGTCAATCGGATTTATCAGGGCGTGGACCGCATCGTTACGAGCAAACAAGAGCTGATCAAACAGCGCTTCCCGAAGTTAACGCGCTTTTTGACCGGCTACAATCTCGCGCATGTCTACACCGAGGAGGGGCAATTCAATCTTCATGCTCTGATTGCCGGTTCCGAGGGCACACTAGCGGTTGTCACTGGCATCAAAGTCAAACTAACTCCGCTGCCGACAGTCAAACGCTTGATCGTTGCTAAATATTTGAGTTTTGATGACAGCTTGCGAGCCGCCACTATATTGGTACAAGCGGATCCGGCCGCGATTGAAACGGTGGACGATACGATCGTCACCCTGGCGCGGCGGGATGTGGTCTGGGACCGGGTGGGGAAGTTCTTCTCCCACCCGGGCGATGACCGCGTGCAGTCGATCAACCTCATTGAATTTGCCGGCCATGATGCCGATGTGGTGAACGCTGACACCCAGGCGCTCTGCGACCAACTCGATGCGTTGCTCGGGCAAGAGCACGAAGCCGTGGGCTATCAATTAGCCACGACCGATGCCGATATCGTGGCGCTATGGGAGCTGCGCGCCAAAGGGGTGGGGCTGCTCGGCAATACAAAGGGCAATCGCCGTCCGATTCCCTTTGTTGAGGATACCGTGGTACCCCCTGAGCATCTGGCTGCTTATATTCAAGAGTTTCGTCAGGTGCTCGATGCCTACGGGCTTGAATACGGCATGTTTGGGCACGTTGATGTCGGCTGTTTGCACGTGCGGCCAGCTCTCGATTTGAAGGACGAAGCCGATGAAACGCTCATCCGGGTAATC
>BQIY01000013.1 GCA_021604265.1 Nitrospirales bacterium | reverse complement strand
GAATGACTGTTCCACGTACGAATTAAGAAGATACGTCAAATACTTGTGGATTGGGATCGACCGTGGGCTAGCCCACCTTGTCATCACATGAAAAATATATTTCGTTTCGTAATTGCTGTTCTCCTAACAATATGTCTTAGTCCGACCGGCTGCGGGTATCGATTTAGCGTCGAAGGTCGAGGGCCGACGTTGGGGACTGCCTCTGTCCCGGAATATGACGGTCCTCCAGTTGTGATGGTTATAGAGCCACTTGCGAATCGAACCTTTGAGTCAAACTTAGAGTATAAGTATACCGAATATCTGAAGGATGAGTTTGTGGTGACCGGCGGAGCGAATTTGGTTGAAAATATTCGGGATGCCGACTATGTCATGAAAGGTGCCATTGAGTCGGTGACCTTACCCTCAATAACGTTTTCTCAAAATCAAACCCAAGAAAGCCGAGTGACGGTAAATGTGCGGGTTCAGATTGCCGACCGGCGAACTGGAAAGATTTTATGGCAACAGTCCTCTTCGAGTTCGGCTGAATTTTTCGTCGGCAGTTCATCAGGTTCAGGCGGAGGAGGAGGGGGAATTCAATTTAACCGGGTATTGCAAGATCGTGCGTTAGAACAAGCTGGTCAGTTTGTGGTCGAAGACCTGGCTGATCGATTTTTGTTTGCTCGGGAGCAGGGGGTGTTCACGCCTGATCCCCCTAAACCGTCATCGCCCTCTCCTGAAACACCTTCAATCAATAAAGGCCGGATACCAACAGATACGCAACCTTCGTCATTTCCGACTGAGAAGATTCCGAAAGTGTTGGATGAGATGGAGCGAGGTCCTGAAAGACGTCAATAATGAAACCTCATGAATTAGAACCGGCCATTCGACGTGACGGATTAGCCTCCTTATATTTAGTGGTAGGAGAGGAGGCCTATTTACGGGATAAGGCTGTCATGATTATGCGCGCTGCTGCGAAATCGTCGTCCGATGATTCAGGAGAGAAAAAGTCAGGAGAAAACGTTGCTGATCATACTGATCAATTTTTTAACTATGATGTACTCTATGGTGATGAAACTGATGCTCTTGAGGTCCTGACGATTGCTCAGGAGATGTCGTTTTTTGTGGCGAGGCGTCTGGTTATTATGATGTGGGCCGAAAAGTTGCCGACACGTGAAGGTGAGGTCTTAATTCCGTATTTTCAGAATCCCACCGATACCACGACGCTTGTTATTGTGGCCGCGAAATTGGATGGGCGGTTAAAGTGGGTACAGCAATTAAAAAAACAGGCCATCGTTGTCGATTGCGCACCACTCTATGAAAATCAACGAATTGGATGGGTGACTCAGCAAGCATCTCAAGCGGGAGTGACGTTGGAAGGCAATGCGTTACAGATGCTGAAAGAGTTATCCGCTGACGGGCTGTATGTCACACATACCGAAATTGAAAAACTTTCAGCGTATCTCCCCGCTGGAACGGTAGGTACGATTCAGGATGTTGAAGCCATTCGGGGTATGGAGCCGGGAGCGTCGGTCTTTGACCTTTCCGAAGCGATGGGTGCTGGAGATCGAGGGAAGGCTTTACAGATTGTGGCGAAAAATCTTGAAATTGGAGAAGCTCCGTTACGGATCTTAGGAGCGTTGATCTGGCAAGTCCGCCGGTTATGGAAGGCGAAGGATCTCTTGAAGCAGGGCATTGGGCAATCGCAAGTTGCCCGGCAAGTTGGCATTCCGCCATTTCGCGCTGCCGGCTTTATTCGTCAGGTCCAGCAATGGACAGAAGCAAAGCTCCGCCTTGCATGGGAACAATTCTGTCAGGCCGATTCAGCATTGAAGGGAAGTGCGTCAGCCTCGCCCAAGCGAGTACTTGACGCGTTGGTTATTTCATTGTGTGGGGTGGGAAAGAATCCAAGCAGAAGACCAACTCTCCAGACTTCTAAGCCTGGAGGGGATCCTCGAACAACTCACAACATCTAGAGAGGATAACTGGGGAGGCGTTAAATGTTGTTGACTTGGTTGCTTAAGCGAGAAACAAGGCGAGAGGCTGTATTGCGATGAAGGACACCTTTGGTTACCGCTTTGTGAAGCTCGGATGTTGCGTGACGAAGCGTGGATTGGCTGAGTGCGGTATCTTTTTGGTCAATGGCTGTTCTCACCTTTTTTACAGAAGTTTTCATGCTGCTCATGATCGAGCGATTGCGTTGACTCCGTTTCACCGATTGTCGCGCTCGTTTAATTGCTGACTGATGTCTTAACGCCATAGATCCCCCAGGTTAGTAGTAAACGTTAACATAATTCTTACCACAGGCGTTTTAGAAGGGTCAACCGAGGGGAATACTTCTTGCGGGCTTCCAGGTCATTTGATAAGATGGTGGTCCGCTTCTTAATTAATTCGACTATCTCAACCGTGCGTGGTGGGTGTAGCTCAAGGGTAGAGCGCTGGATTGTGGTTCCGGAGGCTGCGGGTTCGAAGCCCGTCACTCACCCCAATTTCATTTTATAATCTCTCAATCAGAATAAACAATCACGGTCGTGAGGTGGATGAGCCTCTCTGACCTGCAGAATTAGCCTCACGTGATCGGTGTCCTGTAGCCGTTTCAAATGACTTCCGATGCTTGAGGCCTATAGCCGATTCAATGAACTTTCAATATTTGACGTGGGTCATTACTCTGGGTTAGTCAGGCTGGCTCGACAGGACGTTATTCAAATTCGCTATAATCCAATAGGCCTTCACCATTGATTGACGTCGGTCGTTACGCCCCTCTTTTTCTATAATCAGTCCATCCTTTCGAGAAACTTCCACTGCTGACATTTTTTTGATAACAAGCAAATCGATACTGGGTCATGGATTTGCCGTCCTCGTTTCATCAATTCCTTTCGTCTTTTCTTGTGCAATCGAAACAATGCATTTTCTGCATATGAGCAAAGAATAAATTTAATCGTCGTTGCCTTAAGTTTTTCATTTTTCGAATTCTGAAAAATTTGAGCAATTCACTGTTGTCTTGGCGTTCTCGCTTACAAGAATTTCCTTCATTCATCAACACTCCAGAGGCAAACAGGTCACATCAATGGCAATCTCTTCAATCCGGCGAGAGGTTTGTAACAACCGTCGTCTAGGGTTCCTTCCCTCCTTTCCCGATTCAACTGAAAAGTCATTGGATTGGCTATAGTCCGCCGTTCGTGGAATGACTCGACCTATTATTTATGCTGTGATAGTCTGATCGTATAGCGTCTGTGTTTTTCCCCGAACCTGACAACTGTATGCAGATATGTAGGTTGTCAGATGCGCTCTCTGTCCCACTGATCGACCATTCATCAGGTTTGGCTATAACCGTGGCCCCTCACTCTCGACGATATCCCAATATTTTTTCAGCTAATGCCTTCCAACTTGGATTTCGAGCCAAAGTCACAGTCCTTGTCTGCACGTTAGTCCTCGCAACCTGGGGTTCTGTATTTTATTGGACTTCTGAGCGTTTTAACGCCGCGTTAACGAAGGAGCTCATCTCGAATGTCGGGCAGGATGCCAACCTGATAAGTGTTCGTCTCTCAACCGAAATGAAACGATTTGGAGAGGATGTTCGTATGCTTGAAGGAGCGCCTCCGGTTCAAGAGATCGCGCGTCTTTTCGGTGTTGACGATCTGACCGAAGTTGAAGGCCAACTTTTGGATCAATGGAAGGATCGTTTGGCAACTATCTTTACAGAAATGCTTGAAGTCAAGTCGGACTATTTTCAAATTCGATACATTGGAGTCGCCAACAATGGACGTGAGCTTGTAAGGGTTGAAAAAGAAGAGGGGGTGATTAAAAGAGTTGCAGATGTTCAATTGCAAGAAAAGGGCAATGAAGTGTATGTGCAAGATACCGTTCGGCTATCGGTAGGAAAATTGCATTATTCTCAAATTACACTGAATCGCGAGCATGGTGAAGTGATGGTTCCATACATTCCAACTTTGCGAGTGGCGTCCCCTGTCACCCTGCCTTCAGGAGAGGCGTTTGGTCTTATCGTGGTGAACGTGGATATGCGTCACTTTTTTTCAAATCTTCATGCGAATCTCAAGCCTCAACAAACTTTGTATGTCGCGAACAGTGTCGGACAGTATGTCTTCCACCCGGATTCTAACAAAGCATTCGGATTTGAATTTGGTCAATCGAATCGGCTCCAAGACATGGCGCCAGAGGCGGCATCGTGGATAGACCTTTCGCCAGAACACGCTCCCCCCTTTATCTATAGCAATATCCAGAAAGAGTATCTTGTTGGAATGGCCAAAGCTGCTCTCAATCCCAAAAATCCTAACCATTTTGTTATCGTGGCGATTCAGGATTCGTACCGCCAGGTTTTTGCGAAAACAATGATGATACAAAAGGAGGCAATCCTTCTCAGTATCCTCTTATTAGTTTTCGCATTTATCGGAGCGTTCTTTCTTTCTCGATCGATTGTCTCACCGTTGAAAAATCTTAATAAGGCCACTGTGGCCATTGGACGTGGGCAAAAGCCGACGGTGTCTCCCGTTCATTCGCAAGATGAAATAGGGGAATTGTTTATGGCTTTTAATGCCATGGCAACAGAGGTCGAGAAACGAACTCTCGCATTGGAGCAGAAAGAAACCCAAATGCGTACTATTGTAGAGGCCGCTTCCAGTGGCATGATCATGGTCAATGAACACGGATTCATTGAATTGGTCAATCAAATGGTCACGCAACAGTTCGGCTACTCTCGGGAATTTCTCATTGGTCAGCCAATTGAAATGTTGCTTCCCGAACGTTTTCGTGCGAAGCATCTCAACGATCGCAAAGCCTACTTTGCCTTTCCTGAACCTCGAAGTATGGGGCAGGGGCGCGATCTCTATGGTCTGCGACAAGATCTCACCGAATTCCCTGTAGAAATTGGCTTGAATCCTCTGACGACTGAGCAAGGCCATTTTGTCTTAGCGTCTGTTGTTGACATCACGACACGACGACACAGTGAGCAGGCGATCAAACAGCTTCATCGTCAAAATGAACTGATTTTGAATTCTGCTGGCGAAGGCATTTTCGGTTTGGATCTGGAGGGCAAGGCGACGTTTATCAATCCTGCAGCGGCTCGGATGTTGGGGTATGAGCCGGCAGAGCTGTTGGGGCAACCGGTGCATGTAACAATTCATCATACAAAATCAGATGGTTCGCCGTATCCTCTGCAGGACTGTCCTTCGCATATCGCGATATGGGAAAATCATATGTCACGCATTACTCATGAGGTGTTTTGGGGCAAGAACGGATCGAGCTTCCCTGTGGAATATACTAGTACGCCTATTCACGATGAGAACGGTATGGTCACGGGGGCGGTTGTGACATTTAATGACATAACCATGGAAAAAAGTACTGAGGTTGTTCTTGAACACTATATTGATGATCTGCGTCGCTCAAATGCAGAATTGGAACATTTTGCCTACGTCGCGTCGCACGATCTACAGGAACCGCTCCGAAAAATTCGGAACTTTGCTGAATTGTTGGCCGCACGCGTTAAGGGTTCCTTACCGCAAGAAGCTGAAAAGCTGTTGCCTCCCATTGTCGATGGAGCGATTCGGATGCAAGCACTGGTTCAAGACCTGCTGACCTATTCTCGGGTGGCTCGTGCGGAGTTATCTCTGGAGCCCGTGAACTTGCAAGTCATTGCGGAAAACGTAAAAGCCACATTAGAGGCGGTACTGTCCGAAGCTCAGGCAACGTTGACTATTGGAGCGCTTCCAACCATACAGGGTAATGCCATTCAATTAGAACAGTTACTTCAAAATCTCATTGGAAACGGACTGAAGTATCGTGGAGCTCAAGCTCCCGTGATTGAGGTCTCGGCGATCGAAAAACCGGAGCATTGGGAAATTGCTGTCCGCGACAATGGAATTGGCCTAGATTTGCAGTATGCCGAACGGATTTTCATCATCTTTCAACGACTCCATACGAAAAAAAAGTATGACGGTACGGGTATCGGTCTTGCTATTTGTAAAAAAATTGTCGAACTTCACGGTGGGCACATATGGGTTGAATCGATACTTGGCAAAGGTTCAACCTTTTTCTTTTCATTGCCGCACAATCAAGTCGAAGCGCATGAGGCACAACAGGAATATCGTCATTTGTAGTCTTTGCATCTAGCACAGAAATTCTGTCTAATCTGCGGGGAAGAACAACAGGGAGCGTGGCGAAGTGTTTAGGCATTAACAGGTAGTAGAAAAAGAGAGGCAGGACCTTCCTGGACTATTCGCCACACTTTCGTCTCTGGACGTTTTCTCATCACATAATGCAATTTTACAAGAGGTGATGCGATGAATCTTCATCAACGTGGCGCAGAACTTATTCATCAACTCAAGGATCATGTCTTGGAAGTCCTACGGAGTCATCCAGATGCCGTGCCTAACGGGAAAGGAATTCTCCAGGAAGAAGTGGCTCGACGAGCCGGCTTACATAGCATGGGAAGTGCGGAGTTAGATCATACCTGCAGTGAAATGCTGAAAATGCTGCACCGAGAAGGTCTGGTCGAACTAGTAGATGAGGGCGGGCAAGATGAAAAAAAGAAAGCGTGGCGGTTGAGTAAAGGTTGAGAAGAGTGTGTAACCTCCACTATTCTAGAAGAGATCTGATAGAGGTTTAGGGGCTTGCGTTCACTTATACTATGGCCGTGAATTTTCCTAGCATGAAGGGATGACCTGTGACCTCGGAACCCAGATTTACTTCGCGCATCCTTATGCCATCATGGGAGCGGGGATTGAACGAGAAGACCATTGCCTCATCCGCCAGTACTTCCCGAAGTCTCGAAACCTACCCACTGTCACCGAACCTGAGCTGAATCATGTCATGGGTAAACTGACCCACCGACCCAGAAAGTCATTGGGCTTTCGGACACTCAATGAGATATTCTTTAAAACCAAAGCCGTTGCACTTCAAAGTTGAATCTACGAACCGATTGAAGTGAATGTGAGTATGAAATTGGTAGGTTGAATTTCATCAACAGCGTATCTGAAAAATCGTTGCCCATGGCATATTGCTCCAGGATAGCACTGCCACGGCATCAATACACGAATATGCTCTCATATCAAAGCCTAGATTTTTACAGGTGTCCTTTTATAGCGGACATTTTTTTATAATTGTCTTAACATCATCAACCGAACTCATTGGGGCGGTATCTGAACCAGGTGTTCCTGCGGCTTTTTCGCAGTGATTCTTAAAGCGAATGAATTTCGAAGGGAACCGTTAATAATTCGAGCCCTTGTAGTTTATGGATCTCATCAAAGAAGCTAAGCAGTCAATTCAATCCCGACCGATTGAAAAAATCATTTCACCGTTAGAAGATTTCACGAAGCAAAATGCATCAGGTGGAATCGTTCTGCTTGGATTTACTGCCCTAGCGCTCCTCATTGCCAATTCATCCTATCGTGAAATCTATTCAGAATTTTGGCATCTTCCGATCACCATCGGCATTGGGCCACACATTTTAGAAAAGCCATTATTATTGTGGATTAATGATGGCTTGATGGCCATTTTCTTTTTTGTGATCGGGCTAGAAATTAAACGTGAAATTTTAATCGGCGAATTGTCTGAGCCTCGTCAAGCTCTCTTTCCCATTGTGGCAGCTATAGGCGGCATGGTGGTTCCGGCGTCTTTCTTTCTCTTGATCAATATTGACTCGTCCCATATTTCCGGATGGGGAATTCCCATGGCTACGGACATTGCCTTCGCCATAGGCCTTCTAGGGTTGTTGGGATCAAGGATTTCTTTTTCCGCCAAAGTTTTTCTAACTACTGTGGCCATCGTCGATGATCTTGGGGCAGTCATGGTAATTGCCATGTTCTACACCTCCCACATTTCTTGGGTCAGTCTTGGCACGGGATTGAGCTTTTTGATCATCTTGATGGCCATCAACTGGGCAGGAATTCGGTCTCCATTAGTTTACGGCCTCGTGGGCGGTGGAGGTCTTTGGCTGGCTTTCCTCTTGTCCGGTATTCATCCGACGATTGCTGGGGTCCTCGCGGCATTCACTATTCCTGCAACCTCGGCCATGAGTAAGAAGGAATTTTCTGAGAAAAGTCGGAGGTTTCAAAACGTATTTCAAAAATCGGAAGTTCCGGGTGTTTCCGTATTGGAGAATAAAGAGCAGATTCATGCAGCCGAAGCTCTCAAAACTGCCAGCGACTTAATCCAGCCACCATTACAAAAACTTGAGCATACTCTCCACCCATGGGTAACGTTTGCCATCATGCCCCTGTTTGCGCTTGCCAATGCAGGAGTGGTTATCAAGACTGACCTGTCAACGTTAGCCAGCAGTTCGCTCTCTCTGGGTATCGCGTTAGGATTGTTGCTGGGTAAACCCTTGGGTATATGCCTTGGAGCCTGGGTGGTTATGGCGCTAGGACGTGCCTCACTTCCTTCCCCCCTTACTTGGCCACAGATTATCGGCTTAAGTTTTATGGGAGGTATAGGGTTTACGATGGCCCTTTTTATTGCGACACTGGCATTTGAGGATTCCGCTATGTTATCAGAGGCTAAACTCGCCATTTTAATTGCCTCGAGCCTCGCGGCCATCATAGGATTATTCTTGTTACGGAAAACTACCACTTCCGAATCTCAGTAAATATCTTCACTTGAATTCAACTTGTAAGTGCAACTCTTGCTCTTGGTTAAGTAGTTCAGCTGCGATGGCATTGTGGCTTTGTGCTGATGCGTGCATTGTCATAAAGAATGAGAAGAGCTTTGTTAGGGCTGTTATTGATTGATAGCAATCGCTGTACCCCTGCTCACATATCAGTTTTGATCGGGTTGAATTTATTGATCCTATGAGACAGGTTACAGGGAAAAAGCCAATAACATTTAAAAAAGTTCGTGATTTTTCATATGAAAAGAAATATCGATTTGTTTCATTCGAAGCTGGAGAACAAAAAACTCCCGACGGTCAGCGAACGATTCAAGTTAGTCCAAACGACATTGAATATGACATTATTAAAATCTAATATATTTTTGTTCTACATAGTTGTGCTGGAATCAATGCCGCAAGGTTTAACGGTTTTTTGAAAGATTAAAGTTGTACGGTAAAGCGTCCTTGATCTCTAATGGAATGAGAACTATAGCGAATCCAATTAACTTCCAGTTAAAGACCTAGGCGACGATCGTTGCTTATACTAGGTATGGCTGAAAGGCAGACTACGTTGAGCCCTTCTTTCCCTTTGGAGTGTCGATTGAGGTCGCCTAGACAGCGAAAAAAGACGCATCAAGCATCGGAAGGTTATTCCCGCTTGGATGTACTGGTAATAATTGACGTTGTCTATCACGTATTGGATATCAACATTGTACAAGTTGGCGTTTTATCGTTTCGGTATAACTGAAACGGCTATAGCTAGAGGCGTTTTTGACTCTGTACTTCATGACGTAGTAGGAACGAAAGAGAACAATTGGAAGTAACCTTAAGCTTCTTTACTTCAGGTCAAAACGTTTTCAGCTTGCCGAACGGATTGGGCGATGGCTTGGCTGGCGCGGGTGCTGAGGAGTCTTTGTTGATCGTAGCCCAAGACGATTTCCCAGGCTGAATCCGGATAGCGCGTGATAAGGGGTAGGGCGACTTCGTTGAGCATCCATTGGCCGTGCCGGAGGTCTTCCTTGATGTGGACGTCCCAGTAGCCGATGGCTTGCTCACTTAAGCCCAGACGTTCGCCGGCCATTTTGTAATTTTGAAAGGCGGCGGGAACGGAGATTTCAAAATACAGAAGGCTCCCAATATATCGTAAAAAATTTCTTTTTCGTTCACAGACGGCGAAACTGTGATTAATATTGGCGAGCACTTCCCAGGGCACGATATCAAGGTAAGCTTCTGGTGAAGTGTCCAGGTCAAATTCAGCTAACATTGCTGAAAAAAAGGATGAATGTTTTCTCGCGAGCTTTCCCCCTCCATACTCTTCCATTAAGATTTTTGTGAGCATCGATTGAATTTCGTTGCCTACGCCCCCAATGACTCGTGATAATTGACTGGCTTCCACTAACCCATCAAGTGAGGCGATAGCCAGTAAGTGACGATATCCGGTTTGCGACATGTCGTGGCGAAAGAAGAGGTCTGTTTGCGATGGTTCAGGGGCAAGGTCTTCTGCGGTGCGTTCGTGTAACGCCAGTTCGATGTCTAATTCTTTGAGAGAATGGATATCAAGGAACTGCGTTTCCCAGGTCTGCCAGATGGTCTCCATTTTTGATCGGAGCGAAAAGAGAAACGCTGAATGCTCATTGATATAGTTTTCGAGGTGGTCATACCAGAACAGTTTTAATCGATTGATGCGATAGAGAACCCGTTGAAGGAAGAGATGGGCGTTTGGAGACGAGATCTGGTCCTCGTAGGCTTCCAGAATGGCAAGGTCCAGGACCTGTTCGAATGGCTCAAGGTATTTGGGAGAACTTGCGGCATAAAGATCAAGGTCCTCATGTTTGAGGAGGTGTGTGAGGACCTCTTGGGCATTGCGATAATCGAGTTCAGTCAGGGGTTGGAAAGAAGTAATAATCATAGTAAAAGGATGAAAACATGAAAAAACTGCATGAAGGATGTTACATAACAGTCTAGCAAGCACTCCTCAGAGTGAGCAAATCCTGCAGGATACTAAGTCACGATAAGGATCATTATGCCATTTGCCTTTCACAATTTGCGATCAGGATCTGCCACAGCATCATCAGATGAACAGTTTGCTCGGGCCGTGTTGGAGGGGCTGTCAAGGGAGCCTAAGCGCCTACCCTCATGGTTAATTTTCGATGATCGTGGCAGTGACATGTTTACCGAGATTACTCAACTGCCAGGCTATCATCCGGCTCAATGTGAGTTTGAAATCTTTCAGACGTACAAACAGACCATCACCAATCTTTTGGCGGAAACGGAGTTTCGGGTCCTTGAGTTAGGTGCAGGAGATGGACGAAAAACGCAGATTCTTTTAGAGCATTTCATCCAGAATCAACTGACATTCGAATATGTGCCGATCGATATCTCTGAGGGAGCCATCAAGAATCTGGTCGCCTATTTGGAGTCGAGGTTTTCACAGAGCCGTATGTCGGTCACAGGATTAGCGGCTGATTACTTTGATGGGCTCCGATCCATACATCAACAATCCTGTCAGCGAAACTTTGTGCTCTTTTTGGGTTCGACGATTGGGAATATGGAGTTTCCAGCGGCCCAGCAGTTTGTTCAGAAATTGCGAGAGTCCTTGCGCGTCGGTGACTATGTGATGATCGGGTTTGATCTGATGAAACACCCGAAGACTTTGTATGCCGCCTACAACGATTCTACGGGGGTATTTGAACGGTTTAATCTTCACCTGCTGGATGTGTTGAATGACAAGCTTGGCGCGAATTTTGTTAAAGACCGGTATGTCCAGCAGGGTCAGTATAATCCAACATCACATGCCGTTGAGAGTTTTATTTACAGTACGCGGGAGCAGATTGTTAACATTGATGCATTGGAGACGACGTGTTCTTTCGGTGCGTGGGAGACGCTGCAAACAGAACATTCGTACAAATATACGATGGCTGAAATCGAGGCGTTGGCTGCGAAAAGCGGATGCCGAATTGTGACGCATTTCTTTGATGTCAACAAACACTTTGTGAACTCCGTTTGGGAGGTCACGAATGCATATTCCCCTGACGATGAATAGTGAATGTCTTCCTGTCTATTGACGTGCGGATTTATGTTCGAAGTGTGAATGCGATTGATCTTATATTCTCTTTTATCTATTTCTGTGAGAGGAGGAAGCTATTATGCTGAACACTCGATATTTCTTGTCTGTTCTTGTTGTGATGATGCTCATAGGGATTTCATCGAATGCGTTGGGTGAAGAGTTAGTCGAGAAAATGGAGATCAAGCGAGTGACGAAGGAGGGTGGGGCTGCGCCTGCCGAAACGCAGGTTGATATTCGTACCTCGAAAGTGGTCATGAAACAGATTCCGTTGGGCCATGCGATGGTGCTGGCATTTCCATTACCTTTCTCGCATGCGTCGGTGGCGAATCCGGCTGTCGCCGATTCGCTCATCTTAAGTCCAACGCAGTTGTATTTGTCCGGGAAGAAGATTGGGTATACTACGCTCACCTTGTGGGATAAGGAAAAAAATCTGTCGGCCGTTCTGGAGTTGGTCATTCATCTTCCCATCGAAGCATTCCGTCACAACCTTTCAACATTGTTTCCTGAAGAAAAGAATATCGTCATTACCACGGCGCACGAACATCTTGTCCTGACTGGGCAGGTCTCAAATGCCGAGATCAAATCCAAAGTTGGGCAAGTTGCCGGGGCCTATGCTCCTCAAAAAGTCTTAAACTTTTTGAAATTTATTCATGAATGACATGGGGTGGCGCAAGACATGACAGCGGTAGGTGAAGCAGAAATGTGCAAGGGCTAGCAGGTTCTTTCACCTCTTTACTGTGGGAACGATGTGGTTGATGAGTCAGTTGACAGAGGTGTTGTTTGATGTACAGTGAAAGCTTACACCGATATGTGGGGTAACAATTTTCTTACTTCCATATCCCTATACGTACATATCTGAATCATGTGGCAGGGAGGCCAGTATGAACGTCTGTCGTATCCAATTAAACAGTCTGCGAACGTTGTTCTTCTTGAGTGTCTTCAGTGTGGTTTGTTGGGTGGGAGTGCCATCCATTTTTGCAATGCCGATCCTTTTACCCACAGGGTTAAATCCTGGCGATACTTACCAGTTAACGTTTTTTACGCGAGAGGCTCGTAATGCCGTTTCCACGGATATTTCGGATTACAATGCCTTTGTCCAGGGTGCGGCGGATTTAGCGGGTATTGGTCTCGGTTCACCATTAGGCGATGTGACTTGGAATGCTATTGCCTCTACTGAAACGGTTTCCGCTTTGGACAATGCCGTAGTGTCGACACGTGTCTATGACTTGGGAGATAATCTCGTAGCTTCGGGATTTGCAGATATGTGGGATGGCTCACTTCAAACCCCTATTAATTTTAATGAGCTGGGTACTAACCAAGGCGGTGGGCTCACCTGGACAGGGACAGCCATTGATGGGACGCAAGCGAGTGCGTTGGGAACGTCGACCCCGACCGTTGGGATTCAAGGGCTGAGCAACGAGTTTTGGATCGATCGGGCGACGAATCCGTCCAGCGGCTCCAATCCATTCTATGCATTATCAGAGCCCCTGAGTGTTGGGCAAACCCCGGTTCCCGTGCCGTCATCAATTTTGCTCTTTGGAAGCGGATTGGCGGGATTAGTCGGCTGGCGGTGGTGGAAAGGCCCGCTCGCATAGGGGCTACGCACAAACTAGAAAAAAGAGCCTTATTCTTGACAGAGTAAGGCTCTTTTTTTATCTGCTGCTGTCGTTTCCTTAGTCTGCTATTGGTTGATTGTTAATTGCTGCTCGATGAGGTGATTGTGTTGCTGTGAGGCGATGCATTGAGTGTGTTTAGGATGATTGGTGCGACGGATCAGGAACATCGTTCGTTTTAGTGCTGAGTTTGTGAGTACGGATAATGAGCTGGTCTAAGGTCAGCATGGCAGTATTGATACGCTCGATGATGGCGCCGAACTGATCGATGTCATTGGCTGATTGTGATGTGTGTGGATGTGGCATTGTTGCAGTGAAGTAAGTGAAACGTGCTTTATTGTACTGAACCTTGCAGAGAATATCATTGATTTGTTCTTTTCGGTTTGTGAGATTCCGTGCTTGTTCCTCAATAATACATAGTTGATCGAGCCAGGTCTCAAGGGTAAGATGTGGAGCTCGGCCAATAATATTGATGGTGACTTCCGATAGGTAAGGAATTGTTGTAATGAACATGGATGTGTATTTCTTTCGATTAGTCGTCCCTACTTGGATGCGGAGCGTTGTCCTTCTTCTGTTGTGTCTGTTGCCCATTCATCCGGCCTCGGCCTTTGCTGAATTCGAAGCACGTGACACGGTGAAAAAAGGTACCGTTGAGCTGGGTGTGATTGGCGGATATTGGAAAGAAAATAGTTTGGATGGAACCAAACCCTCCTCTGATCAACGAGCAGTCTTTGTGCTCCCACAAATCGGGATGGTCTTGACGGACGAATTCGAAGCCGGATGGTTGAGTGGAAATGTCGAAGTGCTTGCAGAGCCGCTGGGGGCCCGGTATTCAAAGCCTTTCACAGCATATGCGTTCGGCGGTTCTCTTGTTCTGAAATATAACTTTTTGTCATTTGGCCGTTGGATGCCGTTTTGGGATATCGGGGCCGGTATGTTATGGACAGATTTGGCTCCCAAAATCCCTGAGCAGAGCCAGCGCTTTAACTTTGTGCTTGAGACCGGACCCGGGCTGCAGTATTTTGTCACTGAACAGTTTGTCCTTACGACGAGTGTGCGTTATCACCATATCTCGAATGCCAATACCGGAACTCGAAATGTGGGATTGAATGCATGGTTGTTTAGCGGCGGATTTTCATTTTTTCTTCCGTAAGAGTTTGAAGATTGAGAGAGCTGCTGAACCATATGCACTCTCAACGCGATATCCAACACTTCAAGGATATGCAAGTTCACTGAATCGTCTTTAAGCTTCCCAATGGGACTGGTTGTCTCATAAAGGATTCACTGTGTACAAACTCTTTGTGTCGAATAATCTCATTGAGGTTGAATCGCGCAAGGACATTCTCGACCAAGAAGGCATTCTCTGCACGATTAAAAATCAACAAGGCTCCTCGCTCGCGGGTGAAGTGCCGTTTGCTGAAGTCTTTCCCGAGCTCTGGGTGATTAATGATGATGAGTATCCGAAAGCCAAGGAGATATTGGATCAATGGGATGAAGCTGCACTCTTTGAAGACTTGCCTTGGACTTGTGTCGGCTGCGATGAGCAGCATTCCGGCGAATTTACCACTTGCTGGAAATGTGGAAGGGAACGCACGAATTCCTAGAAAAAGTTTATGACTCTGTTGCCCAATTGCGGCATAGATCTATCTTGGAAGTTTGGACAGAAGAAAGATGCTGAATCGTGCGTTGAGCTCAAGGTTGCGGGTTAGTTAGTTGGAGGGACAAAGGTTGTCCTTCGCTATTTGCTTTAATGCACGAAGGTCCAGCTTGCCTGTGCCGAGCATTGGAAGCTGTTCCACCTTGATAAAGTGATCTTTTCGAGGGATAAAGAGATTTGGGAGTCCGTTGGCAGAGGCCTTGTCGAGAATCTCGGAGATAGTTTCTTCATTGAGTGTGTGCAAGACGGCTAATCGTTCCCCCTTTTTTTCGTCGGGTACGGATGTGACAGCTAACACTTGCGTGTCTGCATCGGCGGCTAGATGCAGTGCTTCCTCGACTTT
>BQIY01000012.1 GCA_021604265.1 Nitrospirales bacterium | reverse complement strand
TTGTACTGGGTATGATGAACAGCAGTGCCAAGCCGGCACCTGTGACAGCCAGTGACGACAACCATGAAAAAGGCATTGTCACGAGAAGTGAGATGAAGGTGATGTTCAACGATGACAAAAAGACGATTACCATTGAAACTCCCAATGGGAATATGATGAATCTGAGTGATGAAGATGGGGCAATTGTTCTGGCAGATGAAAACGGGAATTCTATCATGCTCAATGCTGATGGGGTCACGATCGAAAGTGCAGCTGATGTGAATATTAAAGCCAGCGGAGATGTGAATATCGAAGGAAGTAACATTGCAACAGCCGCCGCAGCGCAACTCACAGCCGAAGGAAGTGCCGGCGCGGAATTTTCTTCTGGCGGAAGTACGGTCTTGAAAGGATCCGTTGTGCAGATAAATTAATTAAGAGATTAAAAGCCTGGGGATCCCTCCATCTTATTCTGGATAGGGTCATTGAAGATCCGTATAGACACGGAAAATTTGAAAGGAAACCATGCCTCCTGCAGCGCGAGTCACTGATATCAGTACACATGGAGGAACGATCGTGGGGCCAGGCACTCCAACGGTTCTGATCGGCGGAATGCCGGCCGCTGTGGCCACGGATCAACATGTCTGCGCTATTCCACCTCCGGCCCATGTTCCCACAGCAAGTCCTTTTCCGATTGGGAGTACGACAGTCCTCATCGGTGGAAAGCCAGCTCTTCGAGTGGGAGATGTCTGTCTCTGTGGTGCAGCACCGGTGGTAGGGGAGCCAACGGTCGTGATTGGATAACTCATTCATGGAGGAACGACGTTCATTTCTTGGCACGGGTTGGAGTTTTCCTCCTACCTTTCATCGGAGTTCTCAAGGCGTGGAGATGATCTCCGACGAGGAAGATATCCAATCAAGCTTGGCTGTGTTGTTATCGACAGATGTGGGTGAGCGAGTGATGCAACCGAAATATGGCTGCAATTTACATCGCCTCGTCTTTGAACCGTTAGATACGACACTGCAGGCTTATATGAAGGATGTAATCAAGACAGCCATTTTGTATTTTGAACCACGGATTATTTTGAACAATGTCACGTTGGAGCCGGTATCGGAAGAAGGACGTATTACCATCGACATTGACTACACAGTGGCCACAACGAACACACGTTATAATTTTGTCTATCCCTTCTACATTGAAGAAGGAACGGAGATTGCGTGATGGTAACTTCCTGTACCTTTCTCCATCCCTTGCAGCGTGATGGCACCAGTCAGCATCAACGTCTGGTGGTTGCGCTTCAGCCCACTTCGGTGCTCATTGACGAACGATCTCTTTCTGATCTCTTGGAGTATGCGCATCATTATGCCTCATTGCTCCAGTATTACACGGTGAGCAACGGTCCAGGTGGGGATTGGGTTGAGTTTATTGACCAGGATATCAGCACATTGGTGGCTCTTATTCAAACGACCTCCTATCAAAGTGTGAAAACAGCCTTTCAACAGCAACGTGAGCATATCCTGACTGTCGGTGTGTTGGAACGGCCTGCCGCGTTTGCTGCGCTGTTCCCACATGTAGTCGAACTCGCTGGAAAATTTGATGCGTGGTACCGCCACTCCATTGAAGGGCTGAGTTTAAGAACGGCCTTATCGCAGCTCATTCAATCTGTCTTGAATGATGCATTTCGCTCTCTCCTCGCCCATGCGCTCAGAGCCGAAGAAGTTGGTTTTCCCGTCGAAACCATTGAGATATCGGCCTTTTCGTCTCTTTGGGATTTATCGGGGATTCAACCTGATTCCTCCTTGTTCCCATCTAATCAGGTCGACAACGAAGATGACTTACGAGAATCCATCAATCGTCATGCCATTGTGTTTGACCGGTTTTATGAATCGCTTGTTTTCCTCGTCAATGCTGCCCCTTCTTATCTGGATGAAACCCTGGAGAATCATCCTGAACATCATCCGCATATGGCTCTCTTTTTGGCCTTTTTGAAAATTTTCGAGCATGCGCAACAGCATGTCAACGAACTGACTGGCAAACATTTAGATTTTTACTATAAGAATGTCCTGGCCCTTGAACAACGGGCTGAAGTGCCGGGTCAAGTTCATTTAATTTTTGAACTAGCCAAAAATTTCTCCTCACAATTAGTACGACAAAATACGGAGGTGAAAGCCGGAAAGGATGCTAGCGGTCTTGAACTGTTGTATGCCACAGATGCCGAACTGGTGGTCAATCAGGCTGTGCTTCATGAGGAGCATGGCCTGAAAAGTGTATTTATTGAAGAAAATCCAAAGGATGGAAGCATTAAGAATATTTATGCTGCCCCCATCGCGAATTCAGCTGATGGATTAGGTGAAGAGCTTGCAGGGGAAGAAAAGAAATGGGGCGCCTTTGGCAGTACGGAGATGCCCTATGCTGAAGTTGGATTTGCGATTGCTTCGCCGATGTTTCTGTTAGCCGAAGGAACGCGCACGGTTACACTGAAGTTCCAACTTGTATCCCCACCAGACTTTGTCGATGAACATACCGGAAATGATGTTGCTCAAGAGCTTCGGTCCAATGTCACTGTCTTGGCAAGTGGAGAAAAGGAATGGCTGAATGTCCTTGTGAAGCAGGTCGAAATTGTCAATGGTTTCGATGTGTATTCCAGTGATCAAGAAACTATCGAAAAGAATCAAGCAAAGAAACCAGATGGAAAGGAAAAGTTCCTCAAATATGTATTGGAGATTGGGGCAGAGACCCCGGCAGTGGTGGGGTATGACAACATCGTACTTGACGGTGAGTTGGAGACAACACTTCCGGTGATAAAGTTTGTGCTCAATAATGAAGGATTATCGGCTAAACATGTATCGCAGAACAACATGCCTAGGATTCGAGATTATTCGAACAAGGTTCCCTCTTATGATTTTGGTGATTTGGCACGAATGAATCGAAAAATCTATAGGGCCAAACTCCCGATTCCACAGCCCGCGTTCGACCCTATAGAATATGTAAGTTTATGGGAAGAAGTGGAGACAGCGTATCCGTACAAGTATTTTCAAAGCCTCGAGCTCAATGATTTAGAGATTTCTTTGAATGTCCATGGGGTTACGAGTCTGATTTTGGAGAATGACGTTGGGATACTCGATCCGGCAAAGCCGTTCTATCCGTTTGGGCCTGTCCCACGAGTCGGTAGCCGTTTTCTCATTGGCAGCCATGAAATTTTTCAAAAACCCGTCAGCAAAGTGGATATGGCAATTCAATGGACTGATTTACCTCTTGAAAATTTTAAAACACATTATTCTGACTACATCCTGCCTGGCAATGCATCTGTGAGTAACAATGAGTACTTCACGGCCTCCCTTTCCATCTTGGAAGGGGGGAAATGGACACCAGTGACCGATTTGGATGACTACCAATTGTTTCTTCCATCTGGAACGAAAGATGCCCCTCTTCCTGATCGATCCGTTTCTGTCTCCTTCTCAGACTTTTCCCGAGATCCGACGCTTGAACCATTTGACCGATTTGAATCTTCAGGTAAGCAAGGATTCTTGAGTTTTCAACTCAAGAAGAGTTTCCTCCATACTGCCTACCCTCGCTCATTGGCTGAAGCGGTAATTACCCCTGGAAATGTCCCTAATCCGCCCTATACACCTTTGATCACATCATTTTCTCTTGACTATGAAGCTAAGCAACAAGTGGGTTATCCCGCAAGTAGAATAAGTGATGTTCCTAAACGTGCGAAACGAATTTTTCAGATTGGTCCGTTTGGATACCAAGAGATCTATCCTGTTCAAGACGATGGAACGACGAGCGATGTTTTGGTCAGTCGAAAGCTTGTTCCGGAGTTTTCAGTAACCGTGCAGGAGGCAGGTGGACCGGTACGAACTGAAGTAGCTCAAGGCACGCTGTACGTAGGGTTTCAACGATTGCATCCACCACAAAACCTATCCTTGCTGATTCAGGTGGCAGAAGGGAGTGAGGATCCATCCAAAGCGGTTCAAACAGTGGTGTGGTCCTATCTGGCAAACGGACGGTGGGCTGATTTTAAATCATCTGAAATCATTGCGGATGGAACGAACGGACTCCTGACTTCTGGTGTATTGAAATTCGCCATGCCTCGAGATATTGGGAAGGAAGAAACCCTATTGCCTGGGGATATTCATTGGATCAAGGCCAGTGTCCAAGGTCCCGTCGACGCAGTCCCAAAATTGATCGCGGTTCATCCTCAAGCTGCCGTGGCGAGTTTTAGGAATCATGGCAACGATCCGACACACCTGAGTCAACCACTTCCTGCAGAAACCATTTCAAAACTCAAAAAGCGGGAAGCGGCTATTAAGTCTGTGTCACAACCCTATGCATCATTCGGTGGACGCATGATTGAAGCGGATGACGCCTTTTACATTCGGGTGAGTGAACGCCTTCGGCATAAGGGGCGAGCCGTAACGATCTTTGATTATGAGCGATTGGTCTTAGAGCAATTTCCTGAAGTGTACAAAGTGAAGTGTATCAATCACACGAAAGAAGGTTCTGAATTTTCTCCGGGCTCCGTCAAGTTAATCGTGGTGCCCAATCTTCGGAATAAAAATGCAGTGGATCCTCTTAAGCCACGATTGAGTCTCCATAAGTTAGAGGAGATTAAAAAATATTTAATGAAGAAATCTTCAAATTTTGTTTCCATCGAAGTCGCAAATCCTGAATACGAAGAGATTCGGGTGTTGTTTGACGTTCGGTTTATGCCTGGACGTGATAAAGGGTTTTTTACGATGCAACTGAATACCGACATCATCAAGTTTCTTTCACCTTGGCTGTATGACGATGTAGCTGATCTGACGTTTGGGGGGCGGATTCATCGTTCCTCGATTCTTAACTATGTTGAAGAGCGGGAATATGTGGATTTTGTCATCAATTTTCAATTGGATCATCTTCGTGGTGATGAGGGCGAACTGAAGAATCAGGAAGAAGCCAAGGCTTCGAGTTCCAGTGCTGCCTTGGTTTCAGCGAAGGAGCACGAGATTGGACACAACATTGTTTCGTGCGAAGATCAGGAGGCAAACTCTGAGGAAGCTGAAGAAAACCTACCTCCAACAGAACCCTCTCCTCCTTCTCAATCTGTACCACAAGGATTTCAGCAATATTTGGGGAATATCCGAAGCCGAGAACTTCACGATCTTCTTAATCTCAAGCCACAATGCCAAGTTGATGAAATTGCACTGGATCGGCGAATCTATTTTTCTAAGACGGTGCCGGCGATCTCGAAAGGCTATGACTACTGTGCCTATTGTTTTAGTCGAAAATTGTCACAGCGTTGATGAGAAGAAATGGGATTTCATGACCTGGTGTCCTAATAGGTAGAAATTGTGTGTTTGGACTAATTTATGATGGTAAATGTTGAATACATAGAGAAAACTCCTGATCTTCTCCCGAGTCAGGATTATAAATTTTTACGAAAAGCTGGACGGGACCATATTGAAAAATTAGCCCATAAACTCTGGACGGATTATAACGTTCATGATCCTGGAATCACTATTCTAGAGTTGTTGTGCTATGCGATTACCGATCTTGGCTATCGGACCAATTATGACATTCAAGACCTTTTGAGTGAAAACGATCGTGGGGTTCAAGTCAACCGAAGTAATTTCCATACCGCACGTAAGGTTTTTACCAGTAACCCCATTTCATTTGACGACCTACGAAAACTTCTTATTGATATTCATGGAATTCGAAATGTCTGGATTGAGAAGCACTCTCACGTGACCTATTGCATCGATAGGAAACGCCAGGCACTGATGGATTGTCCCGTCCCATTGCAGTCACAAAAAGATGTTCAACAACTGAATGGACTCTATGATGTGTTTATTGAATACGAAGATTTCGTGATGAATTTGAGAGGGAAAGAAAAAGATCAGAATCAGCCAAGAGCACGAGTGGGTCTCTTAGACCATTCAGGGGGAAATGGCGAATTTATTCAGCCCGGAGGACGGGGTATTCGATTTCATGTGGCGTATGACCTGACTCTCCTTGCCGTGAGTGTCTATTCCGATGCTACCGGCGAAATTGGTATACGACTTCAAAATAAAAATGAGGACACTCTCTTCGAAACGACAAAGTCCATAGACCAGATGGGAGCAAAAACTCGCATACCTCTGCACGTACGAATCAAACCTGGTGAAGACTATCGTTTGGAAGCCTTTGCCATTGGTAATTCGAATGTCCATCTATTCCGAACTGCCGATCCTGCGTTTCCCTATTCCCAGGAACATGTGATGTATCTGATGAGCGGGATCAGAGGAGCCGAAATCCAGCAACCCTACTTTTTTTTCTATGACTGGGAAATAACGTATGCGGTTCCATCTCGAGTACTGTTGTCCCCTGAATGGACCGTTTCATCAGTAGGGCTCACCAACATGTCAGGGGAAGGGGGACATATCGAACCTCAAGATAAGGGGATCGAGTTTGAAGTATATCGGAATCTTATCTTGGAAACCGTTGATCTGTATCCGGAAACTTCAGGGACCGTAACCTTAAGGTTACTTGATGTGCAAGAAGATCAGGAAGTCGCCCAAGTAACGGTCGATGTGGATACAGAAAAAGTCCTCAACACCGTCTCGCTAAGCTTCGAACTGATTCCAGGGAAGACCTATCGACTTCATGCACAAGGGACGACGGTGAAGCTTTTCAGAAATACGAATGTCATTTATCCGTTTTCACAGGCTACCGTGATCAAGTTGATCAATGGATTTCATTCTGCAACGGCATTCTATTTTTTTTACAACTGGAAAGTGACATATTCGGCGTATCCTCAGCCCTCAGCGCCGACACAAACGGATGTCCGTTTGGTGGTGAAAGACACCGTTCAGCGATTCAGGAATCTTTGCGAGGATTTCATTAATATTTGCGACCTGGATGTAGAGGATATTACTCTCTGCTCAGACATTGAAGTCACGCCGAGCGCTGATGTGGAAGAGGTATTGGCAGAACTGTTTTATCGAATCGATCGAAATGTTTCGCCGGGAGTGCGTTTTTATACCATTCAAGAGTTATTGGATAAAGGACGAACAACGGATCAAATTTTTGAAGGTCCCAAACTCGAGCACGGGTTTATTGATGATGAAGAATTTCAGGAAATCCAGAGAAAATGTGAAATTCGTGCCTCAGATATGATTCAACTCATCATGGATATCCCTGAAGTTGTTGCTGTCAAAAGTCTCTCATTATTAAGTTTCATAGATGGACAATTGCGAGCTCAAGATGAGTGGCGACTACCGTTAGCAACAGACCGATTTCGAGCGCCAGAGTTTTCAACGGATCGATCAAAAATAATTTTTTACAAGAATGACTTGCCTTACTACGCTAATCGAAAACGGGTCGAGGAATTATTGAGGGAAAAACAGGCTGCGGATTTTCAATCCAAACTCAAAGGCCATCAAACAGATTTACCCGTTCCCGTTGGGCAGGATCGCCAGCTTGGTGAGTACTACCCTATTCAAAATGAATTGCCGGCCAACTATCGTGTTGGAAAACTTCGAGTGGCAGAGTCGGAATCATCTTTGCGCAAAGCCCAAGCTCGGCAGCTAAAAGCATACCTTATGTTTTTCGAGCAACAGCTTGCGAATTATTTGTCTCAATTGTCGCACGTGCGAGAATTGTTTTCTTGGGAGAAAGAAGATGTGGCCACCTATTTCACACAACCTGTTGTCGACTTTTCCGATGCGGAAGAGATCTATCGAATTGAGGGGTTGGCTCAGATAATTCGAGATCATGATCCAGCCCATGCTGCCTTGCCGGAACATATGGCTCCGCTCTCCACAGCAGAGGAACAACGCGAGTATCTCTTGACTTCGCTACTTCCTGCGGCTCTTGAGATTCTTGTCGAAGATTCGGAGACGGCTTACGAACGAAAAGGGCGATTCCTCGATCACTTAATAGCCAGATTTTGTGAGAGTTTTACTGATTATAGCTTGCTGATGTTCAATCTCTTGAAAGACGAGGCTCAATCTCGAGTGCTCGAAGATAAACGAGTATTTTTAGAAGAATATCCTGCCATTAGTTGTGGTCGTGCTACGGCTTACGATTATCGATACCCGAACAATGAGGCGAATCTTTCAGGCTATCAGTATCGTCTTTATCGGTTGTTAGGGATACAGGATGTCACACGACGAAATCTTTCTGGCCATCGGTTTGTGATAGAACGCGGGATGTTTCACGATCCGATCGCAGGGATTGAAAAGGAAGGATGGCGATTTGCCTTACATGACGATGGTGAAGCGAATCTCTTTACGAGTCTCGTGTGTGAATCGCAGGATGCTATTGACGTGTTACTCGATTTCGCCCTCAGTATTGGGGGGGATGAAAAAAGTTATCGACCGAGTGAGAATGGCCGCGTGATTGAACTCGTCCGTCGCTGTGCTGATCAAGCCAAGGATGAAGCCATTGGAGCAACGATAAGCACAGATGAAGCGGTAAAAGAAGAGGTAAAGAAATATTTTCAGCAATATGGTGAGTCTGAAGGTTTTCATGTGATTGAACATATTCTTCTTCGAAAGCGTACAGCTAAGGATCCTTTTTTGCCTGTTCAGTTGAATAAAGAAGGTGAGTGTCATTGTGTGGAAGTCAAGGATCCCTATTCATTTCGTATGACCATTGTGTTGCCTTCGTGGTCACGGAGGTTTCGAGATGCGAAGTTTCGTCGGTTTGTTGAACAATCATTACGGTTTGAAGCTCCGGCTCACATCTATCCAAAGATCTGTTGGATTAGTCATGAACATATGAAGAGCTTCGAGGTGTGCTATAGCCAGTGGGCGCAAAAACTTGCGGACTTGGATGAAAGACTTGGCGGATGTCGAAGTGAGAGGGAGTGGACACAGGACGTTCCATTGACCGGTGAACCGCCGCTCCCCGTCACCGAGGATCATGCGGATTACCAAAGTTATGAAGAATGTTTGGAAGCCTTCATTGACAAAATGCATAGTCTGGTCACGGTGCATCCACTTGCACGATTGCATGATTGCAAAGACGTACAGGGTGATGCCCCTCAAGTCACATTGAATAACACCAATCTCGGAACTCTCTAACCTGTTGAGAGGATCAGCCATGAGTGCCATTTCATCGTTTTATCCAGAATTCGTCGCCAATCAAATTCTCACGAATACTCAACTCAATCAATTGCGAACTCATTTGGACGTGCAGGAACGCCAGACACGTATTCGGTTGATCGGAGTGGGAAAGGTATGCGGATTGAATTGGAGTATTGCCCCCGACCAGGCCTCTCTTACTATCGACGAAGGCTATGGTGTGACTTCGGATGGGTATCTCGTGACGCTTTCGGAAACGACGTTGACCCATTACCGAACGTACCGCGATCCAAGTGAAGAGGATGATGGGCCGCGTTATAGACTGTGGGAAACAAAAGCGGACCAAGATATCAAAGAACTACTTGACGCCCAAGCGGTCCAAGCCGTACTGGAAGCTGAGGCTCCGATTGACGAAGAAAATGGAGATAATGATCCGAAACTTCTCACTGAATTGACCCTCGCAGACTATGTTGTAGTGCTCTATTTAGAAAAAGAGCCGATCGACTTGAACTCCTGCCTGGTTACGGAGTGTGACAATAAAGGTTTGAATATCAATCTAAACGTCCGTGTCCTCTTGATTCCTAAAGATAATGATGAACGGATTGAAGAAATGAGTACGCTTATCTCGGTTCTCACGCCTCGCGTACACACAAAAATATTGCTTCAAGACATTCACGAATTGACTGATCTCTATACGGCCTTTGGTGGATTGAGTACCGACATGTCGGACGCATTGTTGAATGAAATTCAGACTGTGTTTAGACAATACGGGCCTTGGTTAGGGTTACAGGCCGAAAACGCCATCACAGATATCAAGGCGGTTCTCAATGGAATTCGGGCTTCATCTGCTCCACAACATTTTTATGATTCAGCTCTCGATTTTGTGTCAGCGTATGAAGAGCTTCTGTTCCATCTTCGCTGGTTTCATCAAGAGTTTGGGGTGAGCCTCATTCAGTTCTATGAGGCATGTTGCCCTGAATTCACGTTTCCGAGGCATCTTATGCTTGGGGCTCTGAGTGGGGAATCTGGATTTTGCCATGAATTCGTTTCTGCCCCGGTTGATACCAGAAAGACTCAGCTGATCGATCGTATACGAAAACTGTTTCTTCGCTTATGGGTTATGGCCAAGAGTCTAAGTTTTCTTACCCTCTCAAAGGGAATCCGAATTACCCCAAGCCATATCGACGCTTATCCGTTGAGCAAACGTGCGATACCGTTCTATTTCAATTTTACAGAGGATATGAAAGATCATTGGAATCCTAAGCCTGGGGTTCTACCAGAGTCTCTGTGGTCCTATCATATTCAGGATCCGGCAAGCGACACGAATAGCTTCGATTATGATTACAATCGTTCGACATTTTTGAGAATTGAGGGACATTTTCAACTGGATTGCGATGTAGCCAGAGAGACGATCAAAAAATTGCGTACACTCCATAATCTCGAATTTGATGTATTCTGTCTTTTCCTTAATGATCAGCACGCCGAAGAATCCTTAGCAGCCCAGCAGGTACTGAATCATGTGTTGAAATTAGAAAAGACGAGGAATTTGCGGCTGGAGTTGTTTATGCGTGCGCTGGCCAATCCAGGAAAGGTTACCGATGAAGATCTGGCACGCATGAAGGCCGCGTTTGAAGAATCTCAAAGACAAGATGAAAGGCTTGTTCCGTTGTATCGTGATTGGGCCGATAAAAGACAAGGTCCGAAGTTATTGTGTGATGCGTCTTGGTTAGAGGCTGACTACCTTCGAGTGCGAGAGGAGATGCTGTGTGTGTTGCAGCACGTCAAAAGTGTTATTCCAGCAGTTACGGTAGATATATCAGAAAATGTAGCGGTTCCTGATTCTCTTGAGCCGGACGAACGTTTAGTTCTTCTCTTTCTGACAGTTGCAGCGTTTATTCATGAGACGTTGGCATCTCTTGTTGAGCGGTATTTGCCAGCAAGCTTGACAGCATTTAGTCTGCCTATTTTTTCGAATTATTACCGATCACTGCTCAAGGATTTGATCACGTTTTACCTCTTAGCCCATGAAATTCTGGTTGTTGGAAATGTTCGAGCAGGTGTGTTGAAGAGCATTCCCTTTTCCTATGTAGAAAAATTTAAGGCTGATCATGCGTATGGTATTCAACAGGTACTGCGTGATTGTACTCATCGAGAACTGATCTCGATCTATTATCAATATGCATTTCTTCGAAAGCATGATCTCAGTCAGTTTGAAAACTTTGCTGGCAAGTATGATGGGCTTGAACACTTGGCCGGGGTAGAGAAAGGTGGAACCTTTTTCTTGATATGTGATCGGGAAGATGAGACCACTCCCCAAGTGGTTGCCGACTTTTCCTTCGCTGGCAAAGTAGATTGTTGCTGTCCAATTGACATCACACAGGTTTGTCTGCCGCCAGTGGCCAATACGGTCTATAAGACTGTGCGATTAAGTGTTGAGATGGAGGAGGGGGAGGAGCAGGTTCAGCCCGTGAGTATGAGTTTGAATCTCCTCGAGCGTAGTTATGACACTTGTAATCAATCAATTTTAACATCGGCTGAAGAAGCTGATTTAGAAGTGATCCTCAAAGACACAGACACTGAACAGGGAGGAAAGCTCGTATCCGGTGGGAACGGTACGGTCAAATATTTTAATGACTCGCCTCCGCTCGGCGGGGTAGATCGGTTTGTTTTCTTCATCAAGCGAACGGCTGCGGATGAGGAGCGAGAAGGGAACTGCCCTCAGGAAGATATGGGGCATGGCATTATTCTCTTTGTTCCACCACTTGAGATACAACTCGAACCTACCACTGGTCATATTAAGGGGCGAGTCCAAAATACAGAAGGTGGTGTAGCGCCCATGAGTGTTGTCAGGATCATCGAGACGAATCTCACAACAACTGCCGATGCAAACGGTGAGTTTTCCTTTGCCGACCTTCCTGCTCGTCAATATAGGCTTCAAGCAACGCTAGGAAATCAAGTAAGCGGTCAGCACACCGTCAATGTCCTCCAGGGACAAACGTCATCGGTCATACTGGCTCTTCGTCCTGCTTCCGGAACCACTGGAACTCTTTTGGGTACTGTGAGGAAGGCAAATCAGATGCCAGTGCCTGGAGCATCTGTCGTGTTGTCTCCCACCGGTGCCAAACAAACGACCACAGTGAATGGTGTATTTACATTCCAGTCCCTTACGCCCGGGGCATATAAGGTGCGAGCTGTAGCAGGAGAATTAAGAAGTCCCGTTATTTCGTTTGAAATCCAACAGGGTGAGTCAACAAATGTCAACCTAGTCGTAACTGGCAATATCCTTAATGTTGTATTCCCCATAACCAATAAATTCTCCAGGCGAGTGGCAGATTTAAGCGAGGCTACTGAAAGTGAAGTTCGTATGAAAGCGGAAGAGATCTATGGCGGTCGTTATCAGACCTATCTTTCAACCGTTGATGAAGCCGGAGAGAATGAAGTGATACAGAAAACAAAAACGTATGAGGCTGCGAAAGCCTTTGTGATGGAGACACTCCCGCAATCAGATTTAGCAGAAGAACAACTAATTATTGTCTACCGGAAGGCTGCAAGTCTTTTAGCGTCGACGATAAAGCGCTCAACGAATGAAGAGAACAAGGCAGTGTATCGGCAACTCCTATCCTCGGCCAGCCTTGGATTAATGGATCGGCTGACACTACATGATCCGGAAAACCTGAGTGAGGATGCCGCTGAAGCTATGACAGAAATGGCTGAGAAACTTAAGGAAGCGGAAGTCGATCTTAATGCGGTGAAACGGGAGTTCAATGTGAAAATATTGAGCCGTGAATTAAAGGTCACGTCTCCAGGGAAAATGAGTGGGTTACTTCGATAAACCCTCGAAAAGATTCGATATGCTGGCATAAACATGACGACCCTTATAGATCAAATGCCATTGAGTACACCAGGACGACATCTCATTAGACGTCAAACAATTGAACTCAAGCTGGCCTGTCAGGAAGGAGCTCACGAGATTCAGGAAGAGGTTCGCCGTCTGTATCATTCTGATTTACTCCGAGTGATGGATGAGGTGATGTCTCTGATCGTGGAACAGGATGAAGTCATCCAGTTTGATCGTCTGGAGTTAGACCTCGGTGTCTGTGCACCTCAACGACTACACGAACGATTGGGAATGTTGACGAGAGAGTCTCTCACTCGAGTATTAAAAAAGGAAATTCTCGATGTTCGTCAATCAGGAAAATCGCAATCGCAAGGGCGAATGATTCGCGCTGAAGATTCAACACTTCTAGCTCTACAAGTCTTCCTGCGAACTGGTCAAAGGCCATGGTGGCTGACACAGTTCATTCATCTGGAAACTGTCTTTGAGGAATTGTTGAGGACAAGACCAAACGACGTGTCTGCCATGCTTCGAGATCTGAGTTCTTCAGTAGTCATGAGGAGAGTAAGCAAACAGTTTTCACGCTCACTTCAACGACAAGTCATAAGGCTACTGGCATCCGAACAAAGTTCAGTTCTGGAATCATTAGTGTCCCAATGGATGACTGTCTTGAACGCTCTGTCTCTCCCGTCCGAAATTCCTTTTTCTCCATCGAATACGAGTCAGGAAGATGTAATCTATCAGTATGTGCTGACGTATCTTGTCACTGCCTCACCTTCAACGATCAGTGGAGCAAATTGTTCAGAGTACGTGATTCGTTGCCTGTCTGAAAAGGATGGAGCTGGTCGACAAGAATTCCTCACCCGGTTGTTAGATTGTAGTCATCGAGTTCTCTCGGCCAAGAGTGCACTCGGGCAATGGGTGACAACAAAATGGAAAGAGGAGAAGCACTCAGTCCGTAAAATTCAGGAAGATTCGAGCCTTGATCCTCCTCATTCTTTACAAAGCGATTATGGTGATAGAGGGAACATGCAGGTGATGAGAGGAGACATGGCTGGGCAATTGGAAAAAGTGAATCACCCATTAACGATTCGGAGTTCTGATGAAACGCCTTTGCTAAACCTGCAAGGTCTATCTGAATCCCATAAAGAAAGCCCAAAGAGTCCTTTACGTAGCAACGAACGTATCGGTCATGAGCAACCATTGAGAGCTCATCCCTCAAGGGCACAGGCGGATGGAAAAAATACGCATCGGGTTGACCAATCGAACCAATGGGCCGAACCATTGGATTTGAGAGAAGGGTTGTATATTGCCAATGCGGGTCTTGTGTTACTTTGGCCGTTTCTAACCAACTTTTTGGAAAAGGTAGGATTGATCGAAGACAAGAAATTTCTGTCTGAAGGGAAGCAGGAACATGCCGTATTGCTCCTTCAATATCTCGTGACGGGAGAAATGGAATGTCCTGAGTATGAATTGTTGCTCAATAAACTTCTATGTGGGTGGAATCCTTCTCAGCCAACAGTAAAGAAAATTGTCGTGTCTGAGGGAGAGCAGAATGAGTCTGCAGAACTATTGAACTCAGTGATTGCCCACTGGGCTGCGTTGAAGAAGACCTCAGTGGAGGGTTTTCGTCGCTCATTTCTGTTGCGAGAAGGAAGGCTTGTGTGGCAAGAGACCGGCTGGCATCTCACCGTCGCACGAACGGGATATGATGTATTGTTGGATCGCCTGCCCTGGGGTATTGGTTTTATTTTGCTTCCTTGGATGTCTGAACCGCTATCCGTGGAGTGGTAATGATTGCTGATCTTCAAAGTCGAATGGCAGCCAACGCGGCAACCTTGGACAAAGAAGTGAGCTGGCTATCAGCTTTGATTGATGCACGCCTGTATTCACATAGTAGTAGCGATTCTCTCCTCGATGGACAGAATGAAGCCTCCATCGAGCCTGCAGTCCTTGATCCGGAAGAGTCTATGTACGCTCATTTTCTCCATCATTATCGGATGGGTATGGCCGAACGGCTCATTGTGTTGCTGGCTTTGGTTCCTCAGGTTCGACCAGAAGTGCTCGATGTGTTTTTTCGCTCTCATCCGACCCTTCAGCGGGGTTACACAGAATTTGGTGGTATTCAAGGTAAATGGTATGGAGGGTTTTTGCCAACTGGAGAAACGGCGGTATTTCTTTTAGCCGGAAAGGACCTTCAACGACGATTCGAATGTTTGCGATTGTTTGATTCCGATCATTTTTTCTCACGACACAATATTTTACGCCTTGAAACTGTTCCACCGGGTGAACCTCTGCTGAGTGGACCTCTTGTGCTTGCCGATGAAATTATCGATCTGTTGACGACGGGAGAAGTTCGAAAACCAGACTTTAGCCGAGATTTTCCCGCTCGACTTTTGACTACGGAGATGGAATGGGAAGAACTCATTCTTCCACCCCATACGTTGGCACAGTTAAAGGAGCTTGAGGCTTGGATTAAGCATGAGGAAGTGCTGATGAATGCGTGGGGTTTGGGCCGACGTCTCAGACCAGGGTATAAGTGCTTACTCTATGGCCCTCCGGGAACGGGGAAAACCTTGGCGGCAACCTTATTGGGGAAACGGGTTGGGCGAGATGTGTATCGCATTGCCCTGTCGTCGGTCGTTTCGAAATACATTGGTGAGACTGAAAAAAACCTCGAGCGAATTTTTGGGCGTGCAGAGAATATGAATTGTCTTCTCTTTTTTGACGAAGCCGATGCATTATTTGGAAAACG
>BQIY01000011.1 GCA_021604265.1 Nitrospirales bacterium | reverse complement strand
CTTCATGAAAGGGTAAGTATAATCTACTGAGAGCTGGCGTAGCTCAGTTGGTAGAGCAGCGGTTTTGTAAACCGCCGGTCGGGGGTTCAATTCCTCTCGCCAGCTCCATACACTACCCTACGGTTGCATCGACGGGTTTTTCATCTGCCCTTCTTCTCTGCACGACTTCTAACTCTCATTGATCCTGAAACCCTTGAAAGCGTTTTTTATTTAGGAGGAAGCCGTATGGCTAACACGACAGTCAAAGCGCAAGCCGTCCCCCGGTGGACCTTGTCTGATCTTCTTTCTCATCCAGACAAGGATTTTGAACGACTATGTCGTCAGCAGGAACGCCAAGTACGTCAACTTGAACAACTGCGGCCTCGATTGAAACAGGATATCTCCTCAACACTCTTTAAGCAGGCCTACCAGTTGAAAGAATCCATTGCTGAAACTGCAGCAACCCTCTATGCCTTTTCTTTTCTTTGGTTTGCGGAGAATACGCAACAACAATCATCACGAGCCTTCCAAGCCAAGGTTCGTGAACAGCTCACGAAGTTTGACAATCGTATCCTCTTCTTAGACCTGTGGTGGCAGGGACTTGCCCCTCGCCAGACACGATCCCATCTTCGTCAAGCAGGATCTCTGCAGTATTATCTCGATTTGCTCACTCGTGTAAAACCTCATACGCTGAGCGAAGCCGAAGAACAAGTCATTACGGTGAAAGACAGTACCGGCCGAAGTGCCATTGAAATGCTGTATGGCGTCTTAACGACGGGATTCAAATTCTCTCTTAACGTTGATGGGAAAGTTCAAACGCTGACACGTGAAGAGTTAACCACCCATGTCCGCCATGCCTCCGCCCAACGTCGACAGGCCGCCTATCAAGAATTGTTCCGTGTCTACTCGGACCAGCGCGACATGCTTGGAGAAATGTATAAATCTTTGGTGTTAGATTGGAAAAATGAAGGCGTCACCCTTCGTCAGCATCGGACACCCATCGCCGTTCGAAATATGACCAACGATGTTCCCGATCAAGCCGTGACGGCTCTTCTCAGTACGTGCCGAAAGAATGCCAAAATTTTCCAACACTATTTTCGCCTCAAAGCCAAACTGCTTAAGAAAAAAACGTTTACGCGTTATGATCTATATGCGCCACTTCAAACGTCTTCAACAGAATACTCGTTTTCACAAGCATGGAAGATGGTCAAGGAGTCGTATCAACATTTTTCTCCTGAAGTCGCACAACTGGCAGCACGCGTTATCAAGGAACGGCATCTTGATGCTCAAATTCGTCCAGGAAAGATGGGCGGTGCATTTTGTTACAGTGTGACGCCCCGTCTCACACCCTACGTCTTCATGAATTTCAATGGCCAGCCACGGGATGTTTCAACGCTGGCGCATGAACTTGGTCATGCGGTACATGGCATGCTCGCTCATCAGCATTCGGTACTCACCTTTCATTCATCGCTCCCTCTTGCGGAAACCGCGTCCATTTTTGGCGAGCAATTGTTGTCAGAGAATTTTTTACGTCAAGAACGAAAGAACAAGTCGAAACAAGCGCTCCTTATGACGCAACTTGACGATCTCTATGCCACAATCCTTCGTCAAGCATACTTTGTCGAGTTTGAACGCCTCGCCCATGATATGATCGGCAACGGAGCCACCGTTGATGCCCTGGCACAAGCCTATCTCCAACTTCTCCGTGAACAATTTGGACGCGCCGTTCACGTTCCGAAAGAGTTTCAGTGGGAATGGCTGAGTATTCCACATATATATTCCAGTCCGTTTTATTGCTATGCCTACAGCTTTGGCAATCTGCTCGTCTTGGCTCTGTATCAACGGTATAAACAAGAAGGGCAATCGTTCGTCCCGAAGTATCTTAAACTCTTGTCAGCCGGTGGGTCCGCCAGTCCTGCATCACTACTGAAACCGCTTAAGGTCAACATTCGTTCAGAGAGTTTTTGGCAGGAGGGATTCAATCGAATTCAAGATCTTGTTCTGGCGTTAGAAAAGACGATGCCGTGACGTAACAAGTCTTTCACTGAAAACAGATACTCGCTGAGTTTTTAGAAAGTCGGCATGTGGAAGGATTCCACGAAAGGAGAGAGCGCTTAAAAAATTCCGGCTTGTTGCTGTAACCAACGAATATAACGAATAATTTCTGTGACGTCTTCAGGGGTCACACTTTCAATTTTTGGCATATTGCCAAACTTCCAATGATGCGCGCGAACTCCCTGTGCTGCCGCCCGCTGAAAGGCAAAATCCGCATGATGATTGGGCTCATAAATTTTATGAACGAGTGCCGGACCTTGATTCGTCCCACTCCCCTGCTCTCCGTGGCAACGGGCACAATTGTTGTTAAATACTTCTTCTCCCTTCGCCAACTCGTCCGGCATCTGATCAGTCTTGATCGTCAGAGCAGGCGACTCGGTCGCGTCATGCCCTTCGTGACTCACGTCTGTCTTGCCTTCAGAACATCCAGAAAACAACAGCAAGCCTGCCAGCAATAACACGCAACACAGGCTGCGAGTGAATACCAATGGTTGAATATGCTTCTTCATCTCATCAATCGTAAAGCTGTTGGATCTGAGCGTTGTGAGCTTGTCATACTGATGGATCATCCATGCCGACGGCTTGAAACCCTTCTTGACGAAAAAGACAACTATCACATTCCCCGCACGCTCGTCCATCTGCCTGTGGTGCATAACAACTATGCGTGAGGTGTAATGGCGCGTCAAGCTCCAGACCTTTTTGAATAATTTCCGCTTTGGTCATCATCATCAGCGGTGTCAGAATGTCAATGGATTCACCTTCGACCCCTCGCTGAGTTCCGAGTCGCGCAACTTCCACAAAGGCCTGAACGAATTCTGGCCGGCAGTCAGGATATCCTGAATAATCACGAACATTCGCACCAAAATAGATACGCGTTGCGTGGATCACTTCCGCATAGGCCAACGCAAGACTTAAAAATATGGTATTGCGAGCCGGCACATAGGTGATAGGAATTCCTGCCTGACGATCATTCAGCGATTGCTGTTTCGGAACTTCGAGGTCTTCCGTGAGCGCAGAGCCACCAAACACACGAAGATCAAGTTCAATGACTTTGTGCTCTTTGGCCTGCAGCCATGTCGCGATACTAGCAGCGCGAGTCACTTCAATGCGATGACGTTGCCCATAAAGGACAGTTAGCAGATGAAGATTGTACCCTTCAGATTTGGCGATAGTCGCCGTAACGGTTGAATCGAGCCCACCGCTTGCTAAGATAATGGCATTGCGAGTCGACATGAAGCTGTAGCAATGTGTGAGGACCAGGGTTGAATGCGCACGATCAAACACTCACAATAATAAGAAACGAATATACAAGGCGGAAAAAAACCTATCGATAATGCCGAAACCTCCGTACATAAGACAGATCAGGAACGCTGTTCAGCTCGTTCGATTTTTTCCATGAGTTCCCGATTGGTTTGGCAAGCCACACACAAACGGGCAAACGGGAGTGCCTGCAGACGCTTCTCACTGACCTCTTCTCCGCATTCGGCACACATACCATAAGTGCCTTCTTCCAGGCTGACCAGCGCTTCCTCAATTTGCCGACGCTCTTTATTTCTCATCTCTTGAAGAGAAATCCCCATTTCTCGATCCAAATCGACGAGTGCTTGATCACCGCTATCCATGGCCGACTCTAACCGTCGTTGCTGTTCTTCCGTCAACGATTGCCCTAGCTGCTGTTTAATGGCTTGGGTAATGGCATCACGTTTCGCCAGTAAAATCTTGCGAAGAGTCGCTTTGCGACCTTTGGTCGTACTTGCATGGGGTTTTGACGCTTTTTTCATCGTGTCCTTTTGAGATGGTTTTGAAGCTTCCTTTTTTTTGAGGGAAGAAGACGACGCTGAACGGCGATTTACTTTTTTAACTGCTGTCGATGACTTTCTTAAGGCACTGGACTTAGAGGGCGCACTGGATTTTGGGGACGTAGGCTTTGCGGTCGTCTTCTTTTTTGAAACAACTTTCTTAGGAGGAGGACTCTTTTTCGCTTTGGTTGTGCGAGAGACACTCTTTTTTTTCTGAACTTTTGAAGCCATACATCAGCGCCCTTTCTGGCTGAAGCGTTTTACAGGCGTTGCACACGAAAGATCGTCATGAACCCTGTAAACCGAACTGGGAGGGTGATCTTAGCAAAATTTATCCATATGGCAAATAGAGGGGATCATGAATAGTTGATCAGTGAATGTATTGAACAATCGTGAAGCTTCTCCCTGCCTGACAAGAATGCGAGTTCAACAAGAAATGCGGCATCAACAATCTCTCCGCCCAACTGACGAATGAGATGGACCGTAGCCGCAGCCGTCCCACCTGTGGCTAAGAGGTCGTCTACCACCAACACCCGTTCACCTGGGACAATGGCATCCCGATGAATGGCCAACGAGTTAGATCCATACTCCAAGTTATATTTGACCTCGTAGACATCAGCAGGCAATTTTCCAGGCTTTCGCACAGGCACAAACCCCGCATTGAGCCGATAGGCTAACGGGCTCCCAAAAATAAAACCGCGTGATTCTATTCCGACAATTTTCGAAATGTTGGCCGACGCATAGTGGTCGGTGAATTCATCGATAATCGCGCATAAAGCCGTGGCATCCTTCAAGAGCGTTGTAATGTCATAAAAAAGAATTCCAGGCTTGGGAAAATCGGGAACTTCACGAATCAGTGATTTGTAATCCATGTCATCCATCCTTTTTGTTCCGCATATCATGCTCGATAGAATGAGTTATGTCTACAGTTGTTTTTTGCCTATCGTTTATTGCCTCCATCCCACACACCACATGAATTTCCCGGGCGGCTTCCTTATGCGAAGAAGAAAGAGAGCATTTCGCGTGAGATCAATGCGAAACATTGACATTTCGTGCGCTTTGACAGCGACGAAACAACGATGGACCTGACCTAGGATCGAAGAATACGAAATTCGCTACAATCATTGAGCGCAGACATCCATTCAACATGAACCTGCTCTACGTGAGCGAGAGTCGGTCCTTGGCGCAAGGCATTCAGAAAAGTCTCGACGGCTGGAGCAGGTCCCTCCACCTCGGACTCCACTTGTCCGCCGGGAAGGTTTCGGACCCATCCGTGAAGATTGAGACTGGTGGCTTGTTGTTGAGTAAAGGCGCGATAGGCGACCCCTTGCACGCGCCCCTCCACAAGGATATGAGCACGAACCAGGTTCGTATCAGAACGTGGCTCTTCACGCATTGACGGCTCTTCGATATTTTGATGATCGGCCATACCCTTCCATCCATTCATTGAAACGATCGAACCACGTCTGCACCAACTCGCGTCCCGTCACGAATGCAATCAGGAATGCCGAGACCGTCAAAGGCCGCTCCGGTGAGATGGATGCCTGGAAGATCAGTCATCACGCGACGAATGTCTTGAAGCCGTTTCGAATGCCCGCAGACATACTGGGGCATCGCCCGGTCCCATCGGTAGACTTCAGTAAATAACGGTTCACACGAAATGCCGACTATTTCGCGTAATTGTTCCCGCACGTAGGCCACCATGGCCGCATCGCTTTCCTCAAGAATCGCTTCGCGACCTTTTCCCCCCACATAACAGCGAATCAATGCATGCTCGGGCTTTGCTCGATTCGGCCACTTTAAGGATGTCCAGGTTGCCGCAATCAATGACCGCCCTTCAATTCGAGGCACGACAAATCCAAAGCCTTGTATGGCCTTCTTCACTTCGTGCTCCGGAAAGGCGAGAGAAATCGTGGCAGTCGAACAATAGGGAATTTGATTGAGGAGTAAAGCGACTTGAGGGTGCAACGGCTCAAGCAGGTTGGCACTGACGTAAGCCGGAGTCGCCAAGATAACGTCATCTGCAAGAATTTGTTCCTGGTTGTCAAGCACGACAGTATATCCAGCAGGAAGAGATGCCTGATTTTTGGTCACTTCATGAACATGACGCCCGGTTAACAGTGAAGCCCCATTGGATTCAATCTGTTTGACGAGTGCTTGAATGAGGTCGCCAAGTCCACCGCGAAGGGTTGTAAACATGGTACGTTGAGGCTTCGGCGCTGCGGATCGGGATTGTACGTGTGCTTGCTGAGCGCGCATACCTTTAATCAAACTCCCATACTGCTGCTCAAGCTCAAAAAATCGTGGGAAAGTGGATTGTAGACTTAACTCATTCGCATCGCCGGCATAAATCCCAGCAACCAGCGGTTCAAGAAAGTAATCAAACGCCTCAGCACCAAGTCTTCGACGAAAAAACGAGGCTAACGATTCATCATGTTCCACATTCGTGGCACGCGGCACAAACCACTCCCATCCCATTCGAAGCATACCCAAGGGGGAAATTAAACCACCGGACACCAGGGCACCGAGACGTGTCGGCGCAAAGGCGAGCAATCCCTGAGGCAGTTCTCGCATTTGCCCTTTCGTAAAACAAAAGGTTCGGCTATTTTCCTTGTTGGTATTGATCAATTGGTCGGAAAGACCGAGCTTCTCACACAACTCTAACGCCCAGGGCTTGGATGTGAGAAATGAATCCGGTCCCCCTTCGATGACGAATTCATCAACATGATGCGTCAGAACTTTCCCTCCAAAACGTTGCTGTCCTTCAAGAACGGTACAGTCAATAGGAGTACTCAGCTGTTGACACTCCTCTTGGATGGCAAACGCCGTCGCAAGGCCTGAGATGCCGCCTCCGACAATGACGATACGACGTACAGGGTGACTCATGTAAAGAAACAACCCTTTATAGGAATGAGGCCTGGCTCACAAGACAAACCATACCGCTCTCGACAAACCAGGAGACAAACGAAGTGGGAGTTACTGTCGCCGGGGTACGCGGAAGATTTAGACCTCAACCTTACGCGTACTGAATTGATGGACCAAGTCTATCGTCGCGTCGACAGCATCAACGGGGATATGAGGGAGAATCCCATGACCGAGGTTAAAAATATGACCGTCTCGCCCATTAGCTTGTTGCAAAATTTTCCGAACACGTTTCTCAATTTCCTTCACGGGAGCCCCGAGCACAAGCGGATCAAGATTCCCCTGCACGGCCAGATCATGGCCAATGGTGGCCCAGGCTTCATCGAGCCGGACCCGCCAATCGAGCCCCATCACATCACAGCCAGTTTTTCGCATGAGCGGAAGCAAGGTGGCTGTGCCGGTTCCAAAATAAATTTTCGGCACGCCTGCTGACGCCAAAGCCGTAAAAATTCTTTGCGTATGCGGTAACACATATTCTTCATAATCGTCAGGACTTAAACACCCAACCCAACTATCAAAGAGTTGAATGGCTTGCGCCCCGGCATGAATTTGCACTTGCAAATATTCAATGACTCCATTTGCCAACTTCGTCAGTAATGCGTGCCAGAGATCTGGACGGGCAAACATCATTTCTTTCGTAAGACGATAATCTCGAGAACTTCCCCCTTCGATGGCATAGCTGGCAAGGGTAAATGGAGCCCCGGCAAACCCAATGAGCGGCACACGATCAGCCAACGCCTTGCGTGTCATGGCAATTGCAGCACCGGCGTACCCGAACGATTCCCCATCAACCGGGATAAGCCGCTCGACATCAGCGTCCGAGCGAACAGGATTATGAAAAACAGGGCCTCGACTTTCAATGAACTCCAAGTGCAGTCCCATCGCTTCTAAGGGGAGAAGGATATCGGCAAAAATAATGGCAGCATCCAGGGGAAACCGTTCAATCGGCTGGAGAGTCACTTCCGTAGCTAATTCAGGTGTCTTACAAACGTCGAGAATGGAATGACGCTTGCGGACGGCAAGATATTCCTTCATATAGCGGCCAGCTTGACGCATAAACCAGACCGGCGTGCGGTCTACCGGTTCACGTCGACAGGCTCGAAGAAAGCGATCATTCATGGCAGGTATTCTACGAGTGCCCTTCTAGGCTGTCAACGAAACCCGTCATTGCGTCGGGAGACATTCGGAAAAGGCCACAAAATCGACTCTTCCCGCTGTTCGCATAGCCACGAAACATCATCACGCTGAACATCACATGCTCATTTCAAGAGGGGTTGAAGACGCTCACATATGGACTGGCTGATTGCATGAATCTCGAGAAGCTCATCACTTGAGACGATCTGAGCGTCGTCCGGCTCTAATTCAATACGGTAATGATCCTCGTGCTGCGAAAACCATTCAATGTACGGATGAGGCGGCAGTAAGGGATGCGGGTCAAAGGAAATAAGACTCACCTTCCCGATCTGCGGGCTCTCCAAATCTGCGAGAGAATCGATAGCCCTGGCATCATCAATAAATTTTGAATTCTGAAACCGAATGACCTTCCCGCCAATTTCTCCAGTAAATTGTCCTGAAAGACAAAAATCGACGAGTCCCAACCCGGCAAATATCATTTGGCCAACCACAACCCCTTGGATTCGATTGTCCAAATACCCCTCTTTCACCCAGCGAAAATTTCCAAATTTCTGCGCCATAATTGTTGTGCTAGAAGAAAAAGAATGAGAGAAACATGGAGATCGTGAGTTGAGAGAATCTGCGGCGGTAAAAGTTTTTCAGGTAAAAAACTCAGGAAGATGTCTCTATGGCTTACAAATAGGACAATGCAGAAGTCGGCTCAGTCCTGTATTTTCCAGCTCTTCAAGTGCCGTTTCCCTATTGGGGTATTCAAACCATCCGCCTTCCCAGAAATCAGCGCGTCCGGCCATTGACGGAATTTCCAGACAACGCTCGCGATGGAGCATAGCCTGGTCAAGAGCGTGTTTCACATGAATCCAATAATTCATAACGCAGCAGGTGTTTGGAAGATAATATTCTGGAACATCTGATGATTAGTCATTCAAGAGTTGCCACTCATCCTTTTCCACAATGACCTTTTCCCCAGCTTGCAATTTCTTCACATCATCACGATGTAACAGACGAAAATAGCGGTCAATACGATCTTGTTCATCAATACGTTCTTCTTGCATCAGACCGCTGGCTAGTTTGTACTTCCGAATGAGCACCGGCATGGCACGCCTCCTTCTCGTTCTAATAGAGTTCCTTAAAATTCAAACCTCGTAAGGTAATGGTTTGACTTTGAAAATGTCAAGATTCTCACCTACAATACACTTGAAAACTGTTTCCAGACAAGCCATGGCGACGCTTCCTCATCATTCGGTATAATAGTGACACTAATTTGTGACTCGACAAGAAAAATTTTCCAGCACATTGAATATCATTCAATGGCTGAACTGACATTTGCTATCCAGAAAAGCTGAAGGAGGGTCTACCATGCCATTATACGAATACTTGTGTGAGGCTTGTGAAAATCAGTACGAAATCATGCAGTCGCTCACCGTCAAAGCTGAAGAAACCGTCTGTCCAAAATGCAATGCGACAAAAAGCCGAAGGCTCATGTCTGCCTTTGCCTCAAAGGTCGTGGGCACGCATAAGACAGGATTTGCTGAAATGAAAGCCTATAATATGTTAGATGAGCGAGCCAGCAAGTTTTCAAAGCTCCCCCCTCTGATTGGGCAACGTGCAATGCCTATCCCCCCGCCCGGTGCAACAACCCCTGGCGATTCAGCCTAATTGGTGCAAGGCACGATTTTGACGAAGGTGTATCCCGATGATGCGAAGTTCGCTCAAATTCGTTCATCATCATCGAGGCTAAAAGAAGACTTTCGTACAGGATCAAGGTTATTGCTTCTTGGCTTGACATTCATGCTTGAAAACAGGAATTATTCCGCGGGTTTCTGTTGATCAAAAGAATAATGAGTTGCCAAAAGCCAGAAAGATCGTATTGCACCACATTCCAAATTTTTGAAATGAACAGTCAATGTGGAATGAAAATGCTGTTGTGAGAATATTCCTTCTCTTCATCAACTTCTTATTGGCCAGTGTCGTTTGGACTGGGGCGCTTTTTGCTGAAGTACCTTCCCGAAATACGTCAGACCTATCAGGAACCATTCTGATCACCGGAAATGGTCCGGAACGGCACTTAGTCTCGAGTTTGGCTAACGCCTTTGAAGATAAACATTTTTCGGTTTCCGTTGATGTCTTTTGGCATGAAAATGCAAAGCCCATACGAACGCTCGAATTACAAGAGGCCGATATCGGCGTCACGGGATATCTAGCCCCTCATCTTCGTTCGACCGTCGTCGCTCGTGATGGAATTGCCATACTGACAAACTTTTCAAATCCTGTCTCTGAAATGGCGCTGACACAAATCGCCGGAGTCTTTTCAGGAAAAATTCGCTTCTGGTCTCAAGTGTATGAAGAAGCTCCGGAAATGAGGATTAAGCTTGTCAGTCGAACCGACAATCAAAATATTCGACAAGGATTGGTCGATGTGTTAGGCATTACGCGAATTCCCCGCTCAGCCAAAGTTGTTGACCAAGAACGACATGCCATCAATGTTGTGGCAGGAGACTTAGCCGCGATTACGTTTGTTTCGATGACTCCGGCCCTGCGCGCAAAGGAAGACGGCGTCGCCATCAATCTTGTTTTTGTCAATCAGGTTGAGCCCGAATATCAAACGGTACTGGATAAGACCTATCCGCTTCAGCGACCGGTAGTCTTCACAACAAGGAACGACCCGACGCCGCTCGCCTTAGCCTTTGAACAATTTGCCCTGTCTCCGGAAGGTCAACGTATCGTGAAGACAAATCATTATTATCCTCTTGATACGAACTAACCAGAAGGAATGCGGGACTAATTGAACGATCCATGCACGGCTCGTTTTATCACAATAAGACCATGACAGCGTTTATCGTTATCTAATTGACGCAAAGCACACGAATCTTATGTTTAGAAAAATTCTTGTGGCCAATCGAGGCGAAATCGCCATGCGGATCATTCGCGCCTGTCGTGAATTAGGCATTGCGACCGCCGCTATTTACGCAGAAAGCGACGCAACGGGCATCTATGTCAAAAAAGCGAACGAGGCCTACCTTGTCGGGCCCGGTCCCGTAAAAGGCTACCTTGATGCTCAGCAAATCGTGCGTCTCGCGAAACGGATTCGCGCCGACGCCATTCATCCCGGCTACGGGTTTCTGGCCGAAAATGCAGAATTTGCGACATTATGCGAAGAAGCCGGCATTACCTTTATTGGGCCGTCGGCTCATTCACTTCAATTATTAGGCGATAAAGTCCAAGCGCGTGAATTAGCGAAAAAAGTCGGCGTTCCTGTTGTACCTGGCACTGATGGTCCGGCCTCTAGCGTTGAAGAGGGCATCGCGTTTGCGCAACGAATCGGATATCCGATCATGGTCAAAGCCAGCGCAGGAGGCGGCGGCCGTGGTCTTCGAGTCGTTCGATCTGATGATGAGCTCAAAGAGGCCATGGAGGCTGGAGCCCGTGAAGCCTTAGCCGCTTTCGGCAATGGAGAATTATTTCTCGAGAAATATGTCGAGCGTCCGCATCACATTGAGTTTCAACTTCTTGCCGACAAAAATGGCTACGTCATCCATCTGGGAGAACGTGATTGTTCCATTCAACGGCGCCATCAAAAACTCATTGAAATTGCCCCGTCACTGATTCTCACCCCTCGCTTACGAGCTGAGATGGGAGAGGCCGCAATCTCGCTGGCGCGTGCCGCTCAGTTCTACAACGCCGGCACGATCGAGTTCTTACTCGATCCGGATGGTCGCTATTATTTTATCGAAATGAATCCGCGGATTCAGGTTGAGCATACCGTGACGGAACAAATCACCGCCGTGGACATTGTCCAATCCCAAATTTGGATTGCAGCCGGTCGGCCGCTAGTTTTCGGACAACATGAAGTGAACCTCCAAGGCTATGCGATTCAATGCCGCATCAATGCCGAAGACCCGCAAAATGGATTTCGCCCCTCTTCGGGAAAAGTCACCGCCTATCTTTCCCCCGGTGGAGTGGGCGTACGAATTGACGGATTGGTCTATAAAGACTACACCGTGCCACCGTACTATGATGCGCTCCTCGCAAAACTCACCGTTCATGGGCGAACGTGGGACGAAGCCGTCCGACGGACACATCGTTCATTGGAAGAATTTGTCCTGCGCGGAGTCAAAACGACCATTCCATTTCTGACAAAAATCATGGAAGAACCGGACTTCCGAGCGGGCCGTTTTGACACCTCGTATCTTGAGGGACACTCAAACCTGTATACCTATGAAGAAATGGTTGAACCGGAAGATTTAGTAGTCGCATTATCAGCGGCAATCGCCGCCTACGAAGGGCTCTAACCCTTCTGACTTAGATAGTCTGATGAGTGAATATCGTGAGCGACGAGGCTCATCATCATTGACGAACCTTCTGTTTTGGTGAAAGGCGTACGATGGCTTCCAAATCTCGTTCTACAAAAAAAAACAAAACCTGCTCGTTCGTCTTCTACAAAAAATTCCATTCACAATACAAAGCTTGACCTCAAGGCATCCCGTGGAAGAAAGCTACACATTACCGATGTTGCCCTGCGTGATGGCCATCAGTCGCTCCTGGCCACGCGGATGCGGACAGAAGATCTTCTTCCGATCGCCTCACAATTAGATTCAGTCGGGTTTTGGTCACTCGAAGTCTGGGGCGGCGCCACATTTGATTCATGCCTTCGATTTCTCAAGGAAGACCCATGGGAACGCCTTCGGGCTTTTCGGGAAGCAGCGCCGAACACTCGACTCCAAATGCTGCTTCGTGGACAAAACTTAGTCGGATACCGACATTATGCAGATGATGTCTTAGAAAAGTTCATTGAACTCTCGGCAAAAAACGGCATTGACGTCTTTCGTATTTTTGATGCCCTCAATGATATCCGAAATATGAAATATGCCATGGAAGTCGCCAAAAGTTGCGGGAAACATGTCGAAGCAACAATTTGCTACACCGTGAGCCCAGTCCATAGCCTGAATCATTTTGTCGAGCAGGCCAAGCAACTCGAAGATCTGGGGACCGATACGATCTGTATTAAAGACATGGCGGGGCTTCTCCCCCCATTCGAAGCCTATGAACTCATGACGCGACTCAAAGCGACGGTCAGAGTTCCTATTCACCTGCATACACACTACACTTCAGGAATGGCCTCAATGTCAGCCCTCATGGCCGTCCTCGGAGGACTGGATATTCTCGATACCGCCATGTCCCCCTTGGCAGGCGGCACCTCTCACCCTCCAACAGAATCCTTTATTGCCGCGTTACGAGATACCCCCTATGATACGGGGCTCAATCTTCAAGACTTAGCACCAGCCGCCGACGGTCTCCGAAAAGTGCGCAAGCGATATCGACAATTTGAAAGCGACTTCACAGGAGTCGATACGGACATTTTGGTGTCGCAAGTACCCGGAGGCATGCTGTCAAACCTCGCTGCACAGTTAGCGGAACAAAATGCTCTCGATAAAATGAAAGAAGTGCTGAGTGAGATCCCGCGTGTGCGCAAGGATATGGGGTATCCCCCCTTGGTGACACCTTCAAGTCAAATCGTCGGAACCCAGGCCACGCTGAATGTCTTAACCGGTGAACGATACAAAGTCATTACCAACGAAACCAAAAACTATTTCCGTGGACTCTATGGCACACCGCCTGGCTCACTCAATTCGACTATTCGAAAGCAGTCGCTCGAGGGCGAACAACCAGTGAAAGGGCGTCCGGCGGATAGTCTCGACCCAGAACTTGACGATGCCAAAGAAGAGCTCAAGGAACAACAGGCTTCACCTGAAGACTTAGTCTCCTATGCCATGCTGCCCTCTGTGGCCTTACAGTTTTTCGATGAACGCGAACGCGGAGAACTGAAACCTGAACAACTCGACCCACCCGGCGAAGGCGGACCATTTGTGGCCACGGACCTGCATCTGGCACCTGTTGAATTTAAAGTCACCGTGCATGGCGAGTCCTATCACATTCGTGTCTCCGGTGCGGGCAGAACAGTTGACGGCATTAAACCCTATTACATCAAAGTTGATGATAAACTCGAAGAAGTCTACCTTGAGCCTCTTCAAGAAGTCTTAGCCGGAGGGCCGGAAGCGGCTGTCAGCAATGGCGAAACCAAATCAACGGACGGACGCCCGAAACCCGCCAAACCTGGGGACGTCACCACTCCCATGCCCGGACGAGTTGTCAAAGTGTTTGTCAATCAAGGTGATGCGGTCGAAGTAGGAGACTCGCTACTCGTTGTTGAAGCTATGAAGATGGAGAATCGCGTGCAGTCTCCCATTGCGGGTACGGTGTCTGCCATCTTTGTTCAAGAAGGAGATGAAGTGAACCCCGACGAAACACTGATTCAACTTGAGTAAACCGTGCGCGGTCCATTACATCGTTGTTGGTCTGTCTTTTTGGTCTTGACGTTTATCATTCACGCTGGATGCACCAGTACACCGAACCCCCCGCCTTTGATTGAATCCATTCAACGAATACCCCTCCGGACCATTAGCATTGATGGCCATCAAATCGCCTATATCGAAATTGGATCAGGGCCTCCTCTTATTTTGATTCATGGGTTGGGGGGGGCCATGTGGAACTGGGAGCACCAGCAGTTCGCCTTGTCATCACACTATCGAGTCATCACCGTTGATCTCTTGGGTTCCGGGATGTCAGCCAAACCTGACATCACCTACTCCCCATCGAAGTTGACCACGTTTTTCCTTCAATTTATGAACGCGTTAGAAATTGACAAAGCCACGTTGCTTGGGAATTCCATGGGAGCCGGACTCGCCATGGCCACGGCCTTAACCGAACCCCATCGCGTACAATCCCTGATTTTAATCTCTGGCTTTCCTCAGACCCTCAACGGCACGATTCATTCACCACTCTATCAACGATTTCTTGAACATCGCCCCCCACTCTGGTTAGCCAAGATTGGGAATTGGCTGGCCGGACGTTGGGCCACGAAACAGGTCCTTGAAGAAATCCTGTATGATGTTGCATTATTAACACCATTGATAGTAGAACGATCCTATCAAAACAGAATACAGACGGACGTGCTCACGCCCATCTATTCACTCATGGAACATATGGACGAATGGGAACACCACTATGGAGTACGCCTTCAAGAGATACTTCAGCCAACGTTGATCCTGTGGGGAGAAGAAGATCAAGTCTTTCAACCTGCTGTAGGCCAACACTTACACGAGCTGATCCCTCAGACAACATGGCATCTCATTCCCAAGGCAGGGCATTTGCTTCAGTGGGAAAAACCGGAACAGGTCAATGCCTACATCCAAGAATTTTTACAGACACACAATCATGATACGATAAACCATGCATTACCGCGTTAACCTGTCACGATGGAGATTGCATATGACTACTGAGACGTTCACCAGGTCTGGGCTCATCATTTTTGCAGGACTGTTCATCCTTTCTGGATGTTCAATGATGAGAGACCAACACAATAACGGATTCACCTATACCGATATCCCCGTCACCTATGAAACCGCCTACCCGGGTGAAGGCAATCACATTCTGTTTCGCGGAACCGAACTCCCGTTATCCGGAACACCCATCGCGGTCGGCGAGACACTTCGATCCGCACAAGTGACCAAAGAAGATTTATCCCTCAGCACATTGAACGGGCTCAACAACCCTATCCGCATTATAAATATTGTGCCGTCGCTCGACACGAGAGTCTGCGAACAACAAACACATTATCTGAGCGAAAAGAACCAAGGCCTCGACCAGCAAGTGAAACTGATAACCATCAGCATCGATACGCCATTTGCACAAAAACGATTTGCTCAGGAAGCCCACATCGATAATGTGGTATTTTTATCGGATTATCGTGCTGGAGAATTCGGAAAAACCCATGGATTGCTTCTGGAAGGTCCCCATGTACTCGCTAGAGCGGTCATGGTGGTTGACCAGCACAACGTCCTTCGATACATGCAAGTAACGCCCGACCTTGGGAATCTTCCTGA
>BQIY01000010.1 GCA_021604265.1 Nitrospirales bacterium | reverse complement strand
CCGCCGATGAGCCCTATGTGCATCTTAAGTTACTCATGATCTTTGCGCCTTAATGCCCGCAGGCAGGAGATGCCTCGGAACAACACTCTGGGAAACGCGACAGTGATAGTGACGCTGCCCGGTTGGCCGCGCAACTAGGATGAAACGAATGGCTTAAATCCGCCGTAAGCCATTCTGCCGCCGTCGAACCCGGTATCGGTGGCGGACATCAACTCTTCCATGCGCGGGTCGTTTGCCACCTTTACGTTAGCCAAGTCCCGAGCCTCTCGGGATTCGAACACCACCCAGCCGAAGAGCACTGTCTCGTCTTCCTTGGCATCGATCATATCGACGAAGGAGCGAGTGCCTTCCAGGAGCATGTCGTTGCCGGTACTCTCCCAGTAGGCAAGCGCGCCGTGCTCCTTCCAAATTTCTGCCACAGTCTTCACCAGGCTCTTGTAGTCCTCCAGCCGAGCGTTGGGAATGGGGTGAACGAAACCGTCTATATAGTGTGACATAGTGCCTCCTGATGGTTGCTTCGGTCGCTTCGGTCGATTTTCGATAGTTGCTATTGCCTGGCCAGAATACGCACGATGCGCCCATAGACAACGTTAGCCACAAGCTCGCTCTCGTTGCCCGTCGTGTTGACGAATTGGACAACAACGGCATCGATGTCCTCATGGTAACGTGCAATGCTCTGGTATCCCAGCACCCAGCCCGTGTGGCCGTACTCATAGATTGACGAGTAGATAGCCTGCTCGTCGTCGTTAAGCAATGACCCGTCCACTAGTGCGCGCAGGAACACTCCCACATCCTCTGCCGTGGCCACCATAGAGCCACCTGGCACAACAAATTCAAGGGGCTTGAAGTCATCGTCCAGGCCGCCGAAGTAGCCGCTTACTACGTCTTCAAGCGCCACATCCCGGAGTAGGCCATGGGTTTCGCTTAAGCCCAGCGGGCCCGTAATCTGCTGCTTGATGTATTGTTGGTGGTCATAGCCCAGCTCGTTATCGAGAATGCGGCCTATCAACAGATAGTTGGTGTTGGAATAGCGGTAAGCTGTGTCGGGCTCGAAATCCGCCGGTTCGTCCAGAACCAACGCGAGGTTCTCATCGACCTCCAGGGCCGGGTCTGCCCAATCGAAGGCCTCGTCGTCAACATAGTTCGGAATACCGCTGCGATGCCGGATCATCATGCGCAGCGTAATCTGTTCCGCATTCTCGATTCTGCCCGCCAGCTCTGGCAGGTAGTCGGCGAGTGAGTTGTCCAGCGATAGCCTCTGACCGTGCACCAGTTTGGCGGTAGCGACCGCGATATAGAGCTTGCTTATGCTAGCAATCTTGAACAGGGCATGCGGGTCCGCTGGCTGCTGCGCCGCTCGGTCACTCAGACCCGAGGCGAAGAAAGCGGGGGGCTGACCGGCGCGGTCGACATAGACAATAACGCCATCCAGCCCGTGTCCAATCGCATCATCCAGCTGTTCCTGCACGGTGGCCGGCAGGGGCAAGACCCACGCCCATATTCCCTGTATGGGTGCGAGCAGCAGGAAAGTAGTAAGCCCAACGAGGGGCATGACCACTCGTAGTATCCGTATAGTCTGGCTCGTCTGCTTCATGATCGCTTGTTCACTCGTTTCACCTGGCGTTGGCGGCTTGATGCAAGTTTAAAGCCTAACAGGAGGCGACACCAGACTGTGAGCCTGGGCCGTCATCGGCTTTGTCAAAGGATCTGCACCCAACCCAAGCCCAATAGCAGTAATAAAAGTTAGAGGCGCGGGCTGGAGAAATGCTAGGAGTTCCGATAATTGGCCTTAGATGGCAAGACCCTAAATCAATCGTCATTGTCACTTCTCCAATTTGCTACAGTAACAACTCTAGCCCACTCCAATTACCAGAAAGCCCTCCCTAGCCAACCGAGGATTGCGCTAGAATTCATGCGCAGCAAATAATCGAAAAACGGTCAAAAATCCAAGGAGACAAAGACGGTGAAAAAACAATGCTTTTCCTGCGGAAACATCAACCAGGCCGCGCTGGAAAATCTATTTGGCTATGAGGTGTGTGCAGACTGTAAGCCCTCTCTGGGTTTTCACAAAGACGCAACAATCCTCAAAAACGCCATCGCCCACGACAAGAAGCGCGAACAGGTGCCCGAGAACTCTACCTATGTGCAGGAAGTAAACCACAGGCTTAACAGCATGGAGGAAAGGTATATTCGAGCGCGCCTCAAGCTGTTGCATATTCAGCACCGCTTGCAGATTATGAACAGATAAGAGGAAGCGCAGAGGATCAGATGAAACTCTGCTTTCAATCGAACGACGCATGCACATCGCCGCGAGCGCTGCTGCAACGCTAGCCAGCACCTCTACAGTCTCGAGTTTGCGGTGATTGCTTAAGCTGGGGCCCCTTAAAGCGGAGTACCCAATTGAGCAGTTAGGGCACTTGCCTTTTCTTGATAACTGATTCCAATAATCGAGGCAGCCATTCAGGCTTAAAGCTACTTGGGTTCGAACCCAACAATTCATCCACGCCCCACCATTTCCATTCCTGAATAGTGCTTTGCTCCTCCTCGGTCCACTTTGCAGCAAAGACTTCAGCATGCTCGGGACAAGAGACCAGGTAGTACTTCTCCAGCCACCGGTCAGGGCCAGACCGCGCAACTGCATAGACCTCGTCTCTCTCTTTTAATAAGGGCCCAATCTCAGCCTCCAGGCCTGTTTCTTCGTACAACTCTCTGCTGGCTGCATCCCTATAGCTCTCGCCCGTTTTCAGCTCACCCCCTGGAGTCGCCCAGAAAGCTGCCTGATGTTCGTCGTGGTAGCGAAACAGCAGCAAGCGTGCAGTCGAGTCTACGATAATAAGTCTTGCGGATTTTCTGGTTTGCATGGCAGTGCTCGGGATTGGGTAAGCATGGATGTCGTTGGGGGTGAGGTTCGAATTTTTATTTGTTGGGAAGCCCGTGATTTTTTGGTTTTCCCGTTTCTAAGTAAAACCTCGGATCCTTATGCTGGAAGGATTCCATCATCAATTGACAGGTATCGCAATATGTAATTAATTCGAATTTAATTCTATGAAGATAGATGCCAAGACCGTATCTCTAATTTGACCCCTGGATTTCCTGACTTCTTATAAAGAGACTCATATCATAGTTTTAAAGTTACTTTAGGCACTTTCCATCTTCTACCGCTAGCAATACGCTGAGCCATCCACCCATGGATTAACTCTAATCAAGGAAGAAGTCATGTTTAGTAAACTGTCGTTAAAGAACCAGACGGCGATCCTTCTTCTCCTATTTTATGTTTTCATTGTCTCCCCAGATTTCGGTTACGACTCCGCATACCTAAACCCCTACTCACTAGCTTTCGCAATGGACAGCAGCGAATTCGGAAGTTGCATGTTTACGGTGAATCAGACATACCGTGACCAGATCAAACTCCTTGAATCGAGCCAAGCTTACCTTAATCAGCTCAACGCAATCGCCTCAGTCGCCGTGCTGCTAGTAACCAAGAATCCCATTCTTGTGGCCGCTGCATTTGCCAGCCTTGAATATGCAAGATTCATCGATTATTCCGATGAGCTAACTTCGCTTATGGGTACCAGGGACGGGGAACATGAACAATGCAGGGACTTAAGCGAAGACCAGAGCCCTCCCCTAGCTGCCCAACCTCACGCGGGTAGCATAGAAAATCACATGAGTAGTACGATTGCCTACCGTTGGTAGCAATAATGCACGAAAAGTTTTGACAAGAAGGCGCGGAGACGTTGCTTCTGAAGAAGAAAAAGAGGGTCAGAATCATATGTGTAGGTATTTCCGCGCAGTGTTGACCTGAATCGACCAGCGGGTGAGCCTTTTATAATCTATTTGCCCACAGACCTATCGCCCTTCAACTGCTCTCGGTATTCAAATTCACAATACTCAATAAAGTCCTTAGGGACCCCTCCCCCTGATACTTGCTCAGCCCAAACGGCTTTACCTGCCGCGGTCTCCAGAAAGGCCCGCATCCAATTCGATTGGCGTATCCATATTTCTTCTTCTACCTTCCCTTGCTTATAGCGCGAGTAAACATTAACCGTAGCCATCATCTGGCTTTCGTAGAACAGTTTGACTCTACTCTTTTCAGATTCACTCAGAGAATTGTATTCTTTTCGAGCCGTAACCCAGATATCACTCCTGCTCTCCGTGGAAGCGGTTGCTAGAGCAACATCTCGACCAGCCGAGGGCATAGATTCAGCAGCGCCGCTCTTTGTAGCCAGGGAATTCTGTTTAGATTGCGTAGAGAGCAAAAATAGAGTCGTAAGAACGGCGATTGGTCCTATTAAGTTGCCGAAATTTCCAAATGCGTCCCAGTTCATGCACTACCTCCCATTGTAAAACTAACGCGCCTATTGATAAGCGCAGCGAGTTTGATTCATTGTTGATTTGACTGTTAGGCGCCGCAGGCACCACACACCGCTACCGTTAGCCACGCCACAGCTGGGGCTCTCTAAGGCTGCCGATACTCGGCTCAAAGGGGTTCTAACTACGGGCCCGATGGCTGCGTGGACCGCCATGAAGCTCAACGCCTTTGGGCTCTGCGGCGTTGGTAGGGGATGTTCTGCTGCTTTGTGGCTGTCCATGGATATAAGCCTATCTAAGGCTTAACGCCATTTATATGGGTTGAGTAAACCATATAAATTCTTGCGCTGGTGGCAACTACTACCTTACAACTTAATCAGCTTGATTAGTGGCAAACCAGAAGGTCCTGGGTTGTATCTAGTGCATGGCGCGAAGAGAGCGATTTCTGATTACAGAGCAGTGCTCTCTAGCTATTGGTTGTGGGCTGCTTTCTATGGAGCTATGTCTTTGATTCTAGATGGGATTGTAGTTGGGTCTAACTGGGAGGAAAAAGCTTTGCTCGCCTCCGCTCAGAGGCCGAACCCTGCTGGTGAATTGCTTTAGGTTGTAGCTGCCTCCTTTACATTCGTTGTGCTATTTGAAAGTTTGAGTCTTTAAGAGCTCGCCTGCCTCACCGTAAACTTTCCACGTGCCCCTCTTCTTGCCGTGCTCGAATCGACCTTCGTCCCAGAGCTGGCCATTTGGATGGTAGCGCTTCCAGTCACCGTGCTTTTGCTCGTCATCGTCGAACCCTCCCACCGCCCGTGGTTCACCAGCTTTGTAGAACCATTTCCAGCGGCCAACAATCTTCCCGTCCTTGAAGCTGCCAGAGGACTGCATCTGTCCGTTATTGAGAAAATACTTCCACTTTCCCGACTTCAACCCATTGTCGAATTCGCCCTGACAAGAGATCAGGCCGTTCTTGAAAAACAGCTTAAAGGGACCATTCTTGGGATTACCTTCTTCATCAATCCCTGGGATATCTTTCATTGGGTTGTGCTCTTAGTTGATTGAATGTTGATGCGTGGGATTGTAATCCCCAGCAATTCGTGAACGATCATGATAGCCAGCTGCGGTTGTACGTTCTTCGTTGCTTTTGCTTGATTCACTATCCATGGTTGCTCCTATTTTAGTACCGCCTGGGGCTTGGTAACAATAGTCGAGAGAAGACTGAAATTAGAATTCTACGCTAGAATAGCTTCCTTCAAATAGTTAACTCTACTTCTTTTCCCCGAGGTGTATCCCAGCATTCTTTAGCTCCACCGGTGCCGTAAGCGAAAGGTTCTCTTCGGTGTCTTCGATTTCCTTCTCCGCAATATCCTTGAATTCAGATAAAGCGCTTCCAGCGCCCGGTATGGCGCCAATAATGCTCTTCAGAATGATGTTCAGTTTTTCCAATAACTTCTTTAGAAATCTAAGCGAACCCATAGAATCGAAAAGTGATTTTGCTTCCTTTAGCCATTCAACTTTGTGTTGAAGTTGTTTTCCCGTCAGGCCGGCTCGCTTGAATCTATTGGCATCTCCATGCGAAATCTCTTTTTTAAGAGTAGAAAGTTCATTCTGCAACTCTTGCCAGTCGACTCTGAAGGGCTCCCTCATGGGTTGCCTAAACAGAATTCTCGAGCATTGAACAACCGTTTCCATTGTTTCTTCATAGATGGAAATAACTTCCAGCAATCTCTGTTCGTCATTACTATCAAGCATATCGCTATCCTCAAATTAATGTAGTGCGGTACTTTGGTCGGGCTAGTATGTGAAAATTGGGGTTAGAACTACCTCTAGATAAACTTTTCCTCCGAATACAAGTCAGACCCATTTTTTACTATAAAAATAGCTCTTACTCCTTTCTCTTTTATCTGAGTTTCCTCAATCAGCTTTCCCATAAAAATCACCACTGATCAGTTTGTAAGACATAGAGAGGGCAGTAACTTCGAAAACGATACAGGCTGTCGAATATATATTGCTAAGCAAGAATGTGAACGGTAAGAACAGGAAAATAATTAGAGGAGGAATAAGTAGGAGAGGGATAATACCTACAACCAATGTCATTAGTAGTTGATGGTCTTTGGTCATTTGCCAAGAACGACTGAAGGTGACCCCCTTGTCAATGGCAATGCCTGGAAAGGCTAATGATAGTCGGCCTAACAACCAGGCATAGGGTATTGCCCATAATAGGGTACTAAAGCTCGTGTACTGAAAAAGAAGGTACGTGGAAAGAGCAAATGGGATGGCTATCAAGCCCATAGCGAAAAGATGTAGAACGAAAAAGGTCTCTCTATTCGTCCATGTCCTGATACCCCATGAGGAGACGGAGTCTGGCCCTAGCAAAATTACTCTGTGTGTTGTTATCGCGAATAGCCCATAGATGCATGTCGATAGCAACCCTAGAAGAAGCGCTACTGGCGGAAGAAGGTCGAGTAACGCTGAGGCATCTACCAAGAGACTCACAAAGAACGGAATCGCAAGAGCTTTGGCTAGCACCTTCTTGTTTTCATTCACAGAGGAAAATGTAGCACTAACTATTTCCCGGAACATCATTTACGTTTCTCAATCATTGGGCATGCTCGATACAGTAAGGGTTCAGAATTTTTCTTAAAGAATATTTCTCTCGAAAAATAATTCTGACCCTTTTTTTCCTTCATAACCTGTAACTGCATGTATCGAAAGACAATCATCTCACATTGGCTACTCTCCAATAATATCGAATATCTCTGAATCTATGCTGGTTTCTATGCTGGTAGTCACGCCGTCTACCTGCCTGCAAGAAAACCCTCCAGTGAACGGTATGCCCAGCCATGAAACCCCAGCAACTCGGCTGAAACGTATCGATTGTGACATTAGCTGCTGATCTGATTTTCTTAAAATCATATATTCACGCCGTTCGACTCTAGGCTTAGATTCGTTGATAGTGAAAGTGTTATTTCTGTTAAAATATGGAAAATCCGGATTTAGAGTACTGCCTTCAATTGGGATATTAATGTAATCCCTTCCTCGGCTATAATTCTCATACTCTGTGCGTGTTAGGGGTATCTTCTCAAAAATGGTTACCCCACCCTCTTCACGGCACATCTCCTTTATGCGGCCATTCCAACCGAAATTACTGACGCTATTCACTACAGCCGTGCCCGCTAACAAGACGAACAAAAAGAGAAATACATATACAGGCGAAAGTAGCGTATGGGCAAACACTTTCTTTGCCTTCATTGTGACAATTCTCCAGTCTAATAACTTGTTTTTGTCGCAGCGTGGTTTACAGCTGATTTCCCGAGCGACGAATTTTGTATCACTTTAGAGCAGCGTCAAACTGCAGAACAATTGCTCTAAGACTATTCGCTACCAGTAATTGGATTCGCAAGCACTAGAAGCGTGACACCGCAAAATCTCTTTCCATCATTGAAGCGCATCGCTTCGTAGTGAAACCCTCGAACTTCCTCAGTACTGCACCTTGATATCACTAGTTTCGTTATAAGTAAAGTGACGGGTGCTATACAATTCCCTCGCCTATTCGAGCTATTTTCCTTAAATGGCGGCTAGTGCTAGCAAAGCATTATCGGTGAGTTCAGTATCTGACATGATCTATGCTCCTGAAACTATAAATAATTTTGGCGAGATGTCTAAATCTATTCCGTCGCAACCAGATTTTCCTGGATACGGTAACCCAAGCCATGACATTTCTGATACACGGCCAAATGAGATTGACCTTGCCATGACCTGCTGATCAGATTTCCGAATGACGAGGTAATCCAGCTTACTTATTCGAGGTTGAGATTCGTTCAAATACGTTAGGGAAAACTTTCTAAAATACGGCAGATTCGAACGTTCAGACGCTTGCTCAGAAGGAATACGAATCGTTCCTTGAGTGGGTCCATAACTCCGAAATTCTTCGGGTGTTAGCGTCACAGCTTCATAGATCGTTACGCCCCCTTCCGCGATGCACATCTCTGCTATTCGTTGATCCCAATTCACCGCCCTCATTTCCCATACCAAAGCAGTAGCGTAATAAAGGAACATGAAAATGAGTGCGATGTAGACAGGTGTAAGTAACAAATGCCCAACCAAGCCTATGCGTCTCAAAGGGGATATTACTAAATGACGGAATGAGCTTAGACGCTTCATGGTAGCTATTCTCCTATCTAATCACTTAGCTTAACCACAGCATTGTTGAAGGGTGAATTTCCGAGCATAGTATTTGGTGTCAATTCAGGCCAGTAATTTGCCGGCGGCCAACGAATTTTCAACCGCAAGGGCAAATCGCACCGTAGCCTCAAATTCCGTGCATCGCGTAACCTTAACTAACTTGTTGCTAAATCGGGAAAAAAGGGGTCAGAATTATTTTCTAGTCCTCTTTAAAGAATATTTCTATCGGAAAATAATTCTGACCCCTTTTTAAATACACCTAGAAATGACCTTTCTGCGGCAGTAAAAAGAGGACCGCGTTTTCGATAATTGGTAGATTCTACAGAAGGCTTTATCTTGACGAGCACTACTACACAGATGATAAGTAACAAGAATATCCAAATCCATTCCACTACGGCCGTCCTCTATTTAGTTCTGTAGCATCCGGTGATAATAATCGTGATACAAGGGAGAGTTTGGGACACTAGCGGGTTTTCGGGACACTGATAGTTTGATAGTTTAACGACCACCCAATGCTATGTTGTTAGCTTCTCCCAAGAAGAAGAACAAAAAGGGTTTGTTCGTAGATATGATCTAGCAAAAGCTTCTTAAGCTATTAAACTATCAGTGTCCCTCCATATCTCTGTCGTCAACCACCGATTGTGTGTGTTGCATAACACGCGCGCTTAGTTGAAACAGTTGCTTGGCAGAGATCTCATGCTGCTCGCTGATAGAGAAAACTGACACCGCATCTGCTTCACGGCCTGAACCTGGATCCGGGTACTTCCCTGCCCAGTAGATAAAGTGGGTTAAACACTCCAGGATTGCGAGATCCTTTTTGCTTAAATCTGGCACAAAGTCACCTAGCTCACGAAGACGGTGATGGCGCCTCTTCTTCTCGTTTATCGTGAATTGATGTACTCCTTCACGTAATATGAGCATCGCCTTGAGACTTACTTCTAGGCTCAATCCGACGAGCATCAATGCGACTGCATGATATTGACTATGACAGACGCCTTTTACGTAAATAGGGAGGTGCCCTATCTCAGGTTTCCGTTTCAGGACGCTGACAGCCGCCTCAGCAAGTGCGTGGGCTTGAGTCATCCAGAGAACTGGGTCTTTTAAGTCAGTAGCGGACGGAGCCTTTGAGATGTCGACTGGAAACCCAGCCATTTCCTGGGCTAACCCCCACTTATGCCAAGCGAGGGCGCTATAGCCAATAGGGTCTTTGTCGAACCCTGTTAGGTCAGGGCCTACAAGATGTTCAAGTGGATGCGGCATTCATGTTTCACACATAATAGTAAGTTTATGAAGACACTGTTCTAATGACTCGAAATAGCTGAATCCCAGCTTGGTATATTATCGGTTCTTGGGACACTGATAGTTTAGTAGTTTAACGACCACCCAATGCTATGTAGTTAGCTTCTCCCAAGAAGAACAAAAAAATGTTTGTTCCTAGAGATAATCTAGAAAAAGCTTCTTAAGCTATTAAACTATCAGAATCCCTCTATATCTTGCTAGCATTTAGACATGGCTTTGTAGTGGTCGGGGTAGCCCGTTTTCTCAAAAACAAGGCTCAATCCTTCCTTGAAGACGTTATAGTTGAACTCCTTCATGTCTATGATGTTCTGGCCAAGTGAATGTGATTCCCGATTGATATATCGGCAAAACGCTTGGTACTTCGCATCCTGAAGCTCCGGCATCTGAAAAACTTTATTCAGGTCTTTCTTGCGAACAAAGTTGAAAAAGTACTCGACTATGTTGCGCATACAGTTTGCGATAAGTGCCGGTGGTTGAGATTGGTCATTAACAACGGACCAGTACGCTTGATAGTCATTTTGAATTTCCTCGTACTTCATCTCCTGAATGACGCTTCCAGACGCAGGTTTTGAAAGTCTAAACAATTTCTGTGTTTTCTTCCGGCGATCGTGATTCGGATCTGTCATCTCGTAGAAAAAGTAGAGACTATGGGTCAGGACAATGACTTGACTGAACCGCCCCCCCTTGAAGAATACCGAGCGAATAAGTTGCCCGACGTTGAAGATGAATACATGTGAAAGACTCGAAATTGGGTCATCTATGACCGCGATGCGCTGAGTGTGAGTGTCCTCTGCACTAGCCTTGCCCTTACACAGCTCGCAGAAGTACAAAAAGCTGATCATCATTTTCTCTCCCTCGCTTAGCGAGTGAAATGCATCTATGGAATCACCTGAGCGCACCACACGATAGAGGTTGTGAGAGTGCTTCTGTATGCTGAAATCATCTATACCAAGGTCAATAAGACCTGCATTAATTGCAGTGACCGCGTCGTCAATATTTACGGTCTGTTTTTGTGTCTCCACAATTTCCGCTCTGACTCTTGCCAACTCAGCATCGATATTTCCGATTTCTACATCTATGCCTTTCAGTTGCTGATTAGCAGCCTGTCGATCGGCATCAAATCTCGCCACTGTTTGGTCATACTCCCATCGCATAAGTTGCCAAAATTCGTTGCTTAAGTTCTCCAGGGCAGATTCACGGTTCTTGAGCTTGTCATTGTAGTTGTCCACTTCAGCGTTTATCTGAACGACTGCTGAGTTGAAGTCGGCGATCAGGCTCGTCGTATCGGACAGCGTAGTCGGAACCTTTGGACTCTTTAACTTTGCTTCAATTTTGCGAGCATTTCCCTGGAGAGCGTCTACAAGCATTTGATATTTGTAGGTTATCGAGTCCTTGCGCTTTTCTGCGAATGGATGGTTTTTGAAGGAACTCACGCCTGGCAATGAATCAATTGCTGTTAGGTACGCCTTTTGAAGTTGCGCAAGCTCGTCCAGCTGCTGCTCGTAGGTCACGTCAAAGTACGACCTTACGCTTTTGATAAACTTCTCCGAGATTGTTGCTTCCTGGCAAAATGGGCATTGCGCGTTTGAATCACCTATGCTCTCCGGCAAGTAAGAAAGGCCTTGCTTTGTCCAGTCCGAACTCCCTAGCTTCTCGATTAAAGCCGCGACCTCACTATCGGTATTCCCAAGGACGGATTTTCCGAACACTGGGTCCACCTCGACACTATGAGCAGCGAAAGGCAGAGCCGCCAAGCGCGATTGGAACTGAGCATTATCACCTTTGAGAGTTTCTACTTCCTGCCGGATGGTTTGAACGTCTTTTTTTGGTTCACAGGCTGGTTTCGGGATGCCCTGAAGATGGGCAAAAAGCTTGCCTTTTTGTGCCTTCAGGCCTTCGAGACAGTACTCTAGAACACGATCACCGCCAGTATAGGTTTGCTTGATGCTCCAAACTTTCTCTATGGCCTGAAGTTTTTGATTGGAAAATGTCAGTGTTGCCAATTCCTTTTCACTGCGCCTCTCATGTAGATCTTGCTCAAGCTTCCATTGCTTCTTTGTCGCGTCGGCTATCTTTTGTTCAACTTCTTTGTTCTCTTTTGAAAGGCTGAAGATGCCATGCAAACTATCTGCGACATAGAAGTTGTCTCTTATGAAATTTTGGTTGTAAACGAGAACTGGAACGGTAGATTCGGTAACCATATTGCACAAGTTGAAAGCAGAATTATTGGGTTCATAAAGGTAATTGGAAATTGTTGATTTACCGGTGCCATTTAGGCCGTAAATCAGATTTATCTTCTTATCCGTAACGAGCGACGTAGCTTGCTTAAAGCTCGCCACTGCATCCATGTGAATTCTTGTAATCACTTATCGCTACCCCCTTCTCCAAAGCACATAACAGTACGTTTATAAAATTACCGTCCTCATAACTCAGAATAGCTAACACCAGCTTAGTATATTAACGACCACCCAATGCTATGTTGTCAGGCTCTCCCAATAAGCACAAAAAGTGTTTGTTCGTAGATATAGTCTAGAAAAAGCTTCTCAAGCTATTAAACTATCAGTGTCCCTCTATACCCCTTAGGTCGCTAACAAGCCTGCTTCTACAACCATCATCCACATTGAAAACTCTTGTATCATTTTTAACGCTTCAAGCTGCAACTCTTGCTCTGGTGACATATGTAATTACTCTTCGTTACCGACTACCAAATTAGGAAAAGTTCGGGCTTTCGCACTTTTCAGAAACTTTATACCGGAGACTGAATTTAATGAGTCGAGCGGAGAACCAAAGGTGCACAGCGATGTTTAATAAATTTATTATGAATCACCACTCACACGTCTCTCGCAGAGGTTGAATGGCATTAGAAATACCCGCCAAGTTGAAAATTGCCGTTACAGGACTCTCATTGTATGGGGTTATTTGCGCAACAAGTCTGTCAGCGTTTATTAACTCATTAAGGAACTGTACTGGCCTTGGATGAAAAGTGGCTTGGCTATCAGTAGACATTGACCATCGATTAGTTTGAGCTTCATTTGTACCAATGCGGGTTAGAACGTTAGCCTCACTTCCCAAATAATCGTTCCAGTCAAAATAGAAATCTGTGTCGTTGCTCCTACATCTAGCTACCATTACTATGGGTCGATTAAAACTGCTTTGACCTGAGTCTGCGACCAAAACAAGAGTCACAGTCGTAGAGTCATCAATAGGGTTAATTTTGACGTCTACTTTCCAGTTCCCAAGTCCCACAGTGTTGGTTTCTAAAGATTGAGGTCCATCTAATCCATTTTCTCTAGCTAGACTATCAAAAAATTCAAGTCTCGCTAAATCTCCTTCGATTGCTGCACAGGTTGCTAAAAGACTTTCATCTACTGCTGCGCTGACTATTTGTGTAGACATCAATAATGGAATCAACGTTGATATTCTTCTCATTTCAAAAAACTCCTATAGCTTGATGTGATTTATAACGATCAAGCTGCGGTGCACAAACGGAACACGGCGTAGTTTGCGTCCGAATGAGCACCTTGTTATAAGCCATTGTCATTTACCATTTGCAAAATTGATTAACGAGCATACTGCTCGCTTAAGCGGTGACATATCAACATTGTCTTCAAGAAGTAGTTCTGTGGTTGCTGATACCAATACTGGGTTTTTCCTTTTTACTCCAGATTGAAGCGTATATTTATCTCTAGCTTCCTGTTCTTTTTCATCCCATAGTTCTTCGCCAACATGACTTCTAACCTCGTCTAGTATCCTAGTTCTCCACATGACAAAATTATCTGAAAATAGATTCTCATCTTGGATGGCCTCTGCATCAGACCCAACTAGATTCAATATGCATCCATTATCACGTTGTTGCTGACATCCCGCTCTACCTGAGGCTTTATCGCAGTCGCCGTCAAATATAACAAAAGGTTGCATTCCAAGCCCCTTGGCTATAGCTAATGGACGACTCATATTTGTTTTTCCAATACAAGGTATGAAATGGCAACCCAACTTTCGAAATTCACTCCATAGGTTGTTCTTCTGCATATAAATACTAAGAAAGGAAATATCTTCAGGGCCTTCGACCAAGACAGGTACTTTACAAAAGAACAGTTCGGTTTGTGATGGTTGCATTATTTGTTGCACAGAAGCCATAAGTTCGCTCGGTTGCTGCGGGGCATCTCCTAAAGCTCCTGCAAGGTCGGTGGATAGCTGTGTGTATGTAAACTGATGGATGCTACTCACATAGGTCTCGGGATCAGCAGTCACAAGGCGAACATTTTCATAGCCTCTACTGCTAACAAAGTACGGGCTATGAGTAGTCGCAATAACCTGTGTGTCTGAAAGCGACAATGATTCTAGAAGAGTTGCTAAATGTTTCGCTTGTGGTGGGTGCTGGTATAGTTCAGGCTCCTCAAACCCTAGTAGTAAAATAGGTCTATCAGACTCTTCCAAATCAGCTAGAACCTGAAGCATTGAAACTAAAAATGATCTTTGAAGACCGTGTCCTGCGCGAACTATTTCACCAAGAAATTCGCCTTCACCAACTTTAACTCGGGCAAAAGGGTCTGCTACGGATACCGATTTTTGGTCGTCAAAATGCCAATTGAGTTCGACACGGGCGCCAGGGTGTGCCCAACTTTGTAGCTGACTTTCAATTTTCCCAGCAATATCATCCAATACTGAGTTTTTTTCATCGATAAGTCGGCGATATTCTTCAGTGGCACTTAAACGAAGTTTCTCAAGTGGCTCTGTGAAATCCACTTCTGATCTAATAGACCGCTGTAGCAAACTGCCTAGAGCAGTGTTTTTTTGCTCATCTTGCTCATCTGACGGGTCTTTAACAGCTGGAAGATATACCCACTGTATATACTTCCCTAGTAGATTTGACCCTTTACTCCATCCATAGAACTGACTACCACTTTCTACTTCTTCACAAAGAGAAGGGTTTGCTTCCTCATATTCTCTCAATGCACTCTGCATTGCAGCCATAGCTGCTGGTGGGGGCAAATCTTCATAGCTTTCTCTAATTGAACTATAAATGGATTTGAGTTCGCCAGCCTTAGCCTTTTGCTCTGCAGCTTCAAAATACGGCACGAAATCACGCATAACCTTGCGTATTCCTACTTGCTTCACTTCTGCTCGTGAAGTTGCAGCATCCCAAGTTGCTTTAGCTGTAACAGCCAACTCGTTCTGTCTTACGTAGGCTTTTAAATCATCTTTCGCATCATCATTAAGATCAATAAACACACAGGTAATCTCAATAGGGCTAGATGTGTCCTTCATGTGAAAATCTTCATCTTGAAGATTTATTACGTCAGAAGGAGCGCTCGTATTTCGGAAAAAAACATTGAGCGCCATCAATATGGTTGATTTACCGGACCCGTTTGCACCTACGAGACAAGAGTAGGCGTCGAACAAAACTTCTTGTTCCTTGAAACATCTAAAATTCTTGATCCGAATTTTTAACAATCGCATTTGATTGCTCGCTAAGGGATATATCAGTACGTTAATGAGGAAACTGTCCTCATTAACTCAAAATAGCGGGAATCCCTGTTAACTTGTTATCGGGCCATTCATCTATCTCTAAGCTATTGAAAAAAGCTTAAAAATCGACCCTTCAGGAATCCCACGAATTAACGGGAATTATCTAAACAGAGCAATGACCTTTTTAACCGCAAAAAACACGCCACCAAAAGTCACGGCACCATTGGTCAGTTCCCAACACTACGTTCCACTACTCACGCTCTTTTTTAGCCCAGGCTGATCCACGGTCTAACTTCGTATCTCCACCCGCCAAGGCGGATTAACCCGATTCTCCCCAGCCCAATACAACTTAATTTCATTTCCCGAAGGATCAAACAAAATTGCCTCTCGCCAGAGATAACTCATATCCGTAGCTTCCTGGATAAATTCAAATCCTTTGGCCTTCAACTGATCGACTAACTCATCCAAATTTTCGTGTTCAAAGTAGATAACAGCCCCGTTCACAAACGGTCCCTCTTCTAACATTAGGGAGAAGGTCGCGTTACCCTCGGTGCATTCAAAGCGCGCATAGTGTGGGCTATCGACTATCTGTAGGAAGCCCATGCGGCGGTAGAATTCGCTGGCTCTTGCCATGTCTGAGACTGGCAGCGTTACTTGGTTCATGTTCATGCG
>BQIY01000009.1 GCA_021604265.1 Nitrospirales bacterium | reverse complement strand
GAGTGTGCCTAGACTTATAGTTGTTTCAGTCCCTACCTTAAGAATTGCCGCATCTTGCGGATCTTTGCCAGGAAGAACCCTATACGTGCTCTCTTCTTCGATCTCTGTCTCGTAGAACATAGACCAGTTAGAACTTGTTGGGTCGAAACCTAGGAGTACGAACGCGGGGAGGGCTTGAGATGACACGCCATAAAGAAACACACGTCCGTCCTCAGACTTATACAGTTGAGTCTCGCTCATTAGGCTTAGAGAATTGTCTGCTATTGTCTGGGAGAAAGGCAAGGGCACCCAACCACTGTCCGATTTGGGCGAAAAATTTCTTTGCATTCCGAATACACTGAATTCTTCCGCATTTCCTTCCCCCTTAGTAGGAAAGTGAACGAATATTGTGAGCAAGTCACCGCTATAAAAGGCGAGTACTTTGCTAGGGGGCACTCCTGTGGGTGGCAAGCATCCTCCCGGTCGGCCTGTCACCGTTATAATGCTCGAAGACCATCCACTCTCTGAAGACTGATCGGGAACGATGTGAAGCAACGAACTCGCATTACCTAAAGTGATCAACTCCGAATTGTGTTTACCGTCTGACAATGGCCTTGAAACAGCGACAAATGTTTCGTCTGGCTCTTGGCTAATTGGGAGTTGTGAGCTACTGTAGTAGGCGTTCAACAGTTCTGTGCTAGTTCGATATACCGTAGAGTTTGTAGTTGAATGCTCGTTCATCAGATACTCCCACCGACTGCTGATACTTCGCAGAGTGACAAGGCAATGTAAGGAATACCGGCTGATGATGACAGTGACTGTGTTGAAGCTGTAACCTGTGGCAATCCATCGCCAAGATGGTAGTCGTGTCCTTCATCGCTTCTGATGCGCTTAGTTATAAGGCCAATTGTCATAGACAACGGGTGCGAGTGTTTGTTCTGCCACTCTGTGTCTTTAAGGAACGGGTCTCCTCCAAACACAGTTCCGTTTGTCCAGCCCGGCTCAGCACCGACTACGAAACGTCCTGCGGCGCTTGGCACTTCTTCGGTTCCTTCTCCACATTCCTGAGATCCTACAAAAAATATCATTTCGGTAGGCAACTCGCTATTAGGAGGCTTCACATTGCTCGAACTCTTGGTGCATGATAGGTAAGTGATTGACGGTACTAACGGTGTTGAGTTGGTTGTCAGAATGGCCTGAGCAGCGAAAGTCCCGCCCGGGCCAGTATCACTCTCACCGCCTGGACCGTTGGTTAGTCCGCGTTCAGGTATTTGGTAGCTAAGGGTGGCTGAGTGACTATGCCCCCCATTAGTTGGTCCAGCATCAGAGATTAGTCCAATGTTCATGGATTTAGGGCGAGCGAGCACAAAGCGATTTTGGCTGTTCGTGTATTCAACCCAACCAGCTGGACACTTCTCGAGATCGAAGAACGCCTGACTCTCTATAGGAAGTGCGTCACTTATGCTTGTCGCACTCTTCTTGCAAACGAGGAAAGCGATGTAGGGTAGGTTGCTGCCAGCTGAACTTGACGTGGCAGTACCGCGAGCTGTCTGCTTATGGGCAACAGTCTTATGTGGAAATGGCCATTTATCATCAACAGAAGGTTTCTCATTAATTGATAACGAAGCTATGGCATCGTGGGTATGGGTAGGATCAATTCCGGAAGTCATGGGCGTATCACCGGAAGTTGTGCCTCTGCTTGCTGCATCTCCTGCTAGTAACAGACGTCCTACAGAGGGAGCATCTAATTCCCATCCAACTGGACAATTGTTGGTATTAAAAAACGCCACCATGCCGCGCGGAACACCATCGGATTGAGCGTTGGCTTCGAGCACTGCGGTTAGGAAAGATAGACCTGCAATACAACTGAGCTTTAACAAAGCGGATGTTTGAATCATTCTGACCACCTTTAGATTTATTTTCTGCGAATGACGATGAACTGAGAGATATTGTTTTCCATGACATTCTTTAAGGAGAATGTTTTCTTTATTCTATCCAACGCTTAGTGCACATCGATCTAGAGCAATAAGAAGCGAGTGGAACTGGCGCCAAATTCAAATCGCATAACTTTTGCAGCCCATGAATATAGGTATAGCCAATATTGTGGTAGAAAGATTGTAAAAGCAAGGAAGAAATGAGCGCCTAGGAAACTATAAATCCAGCTTCAACTAGTGTTGAGAAATGGCAATCGGGGATCGGTAGGGTCTGGAAAGACCCCGATGGCTCTATATGATTGAGGCCACTACATGTTAGCAATACTGGGAAGATTGGTTCTGACCTGTAGACAAATCGACACAGCAGATTCTAGCAGGGCGCACTTTTGTATGGTGCTGTTCTAAAAGCAATTGGTATGTGAAGTTTGGACACCCACTTTCTTGCCGTATCGCTATTTGGACGATTCGATCTATGGGTGTGCTAGCTGTTTATTTCAATCAATGGGTGTCCTAGCTTTTTAGTTTCCTAATTTTACTGGAGAAAGTCCGCCGAGCTAACCTCCGTATCTCCCCATCGTTCCCTGTCTGCGCTTTCAACGAATGCTTCGACTCTGGGAGTAGAGTCCAGGATCATGGACTCACGCGTTTCTGCAGTGTACCTGGGCCAATAAGGAAGACCTGCCCCGTTTGGATCGCCAGTTCTGGCGAACTGGATAATGGTGCTCGACCAGTTCTTGGCTAGTTCCCTCACAGCATTGTCATTTCTGTTGTACATAAACGCCGTATCTGGTGCATCACCTGCAAAGAGATTAAATGTGAATTGGATCTCGGCGGCATGTGGAACGCCCATATCGAGCGGCAGGCCTCGTTGCACGGGCATATCGAATCGATACAACCATCCCCCCGGGCCTGCAGCGCTGGCACGCGCCGCCGAGTTAACGGCTCCTCGTCTGAGAAACTCGGTCCATATGCGCTCGAAGTGCTCGGTCCGGCTGTCGTCGGGGTAAGCCTTTTTCATATTGGCTAGATACTGCATGGTGTCACTCCCTGGAACCACGTTCGGTGCCACAGCCTCGCCGATTACTCCGTAGAGTGGCCAGGGTATGAGTGCGGAGAAGAGCGTGCCCTCGTCGCGATTGCTGCCGGCAATGATGGGTACTCCGTTATTAGCGTGTTCGAGAATCGCTTCATTGCTGGAGCGTGTTATTACGGTGCCATCGATATTGCCACCATTGCTGAATGACACAGCTTCCTGAGCGGCAAACAGCTCGGCCGCGCTTGCCTGTCTTAGCGTGTTAGGAAGTTCACTGAGTTCCACATCAAAATATTCCGCCAAAGGCTGGCTGTGGTTTGCAGGTGGCATACCTACCGACGAGCCACTATGTACAATCGCCTTAGCATAGAGACCGTCGGCAGACGGGGCGGAGAGAATAGACAGAACGGATTGTCCGCCGGCGGATTCGCCGAATAGCGTTATGTTGTTGCCATCGCCCCCGTAGTCGGCAATGTTGTCTGCCACCCATCTCAGGGCCAGAATCTGATCGCGAATACCGTTGGAGGTCGAGCCGGCGAATTCTTCGCCGAAGGCGGACAGATCGAGGAATCCGAACAGACCTAAACGATAGTTGATTGTTACCACAATGACATCGCCTTGCTCGGCAAGAACGGAACCGTCGTACGTGTTTGCCGATCCACCGGTGAACGAACCGCCATGGATCCAAAACAACACCGGTCTGTTTTCGCCCGCCGTCGCCGGGGTGAAAATATTCAGGAACAGGCTATCCTCCGACATGTTGAAAGAGCTGTTGTCCTCAAGCGGCGTAACGTCGCTTTGCATTGCGATATTAGGGAATGAGGTGGCATTGTAGTTTCCCTGCCAGGCTTGCGCTGCAACAGCAGGGAGAAAGCGTCTCTCGCCGGTTGGGGGCTGGCCATATCGCACGGCCAGAAACGCATTCGCCCGCCCATTGCTGAGTCCTGTGATTCTGCCAAGCTCTGTCTCGAGAGTGACAGTGTTTTCCCAATCCAGAATTTGAGCCGTAGACGAGGTTAGATCAGATTCGAAGCTGGGTTGGATAAGCACTAACGTAGCCCCGGCAAGCACGAGTATTAATGTTGCTATCAGTGTTTTTTTCAAGACTGTTTCTGCCTAATTCTTAATGTGGTATTTCTGGGTGTGTAAAGGTTGGACACCCACTGCTCTATTTGTTCAATATATGGGTGTCCTAGTTTAATCTCTTGAATAAGCTACTAACTGTACTCGGAATTAAACGGACATTTTAGCTTCCTATCCCTTGGTCGTTAAAACCGCTCTGACTTTAGTAACATTAAAACTCTCCAAATTTCGTTACGAATTCCACTATCTAAAAAATCATACCCTGTTAGCTTTCTCAATACTCTACTCACGTGACTCTGCAACAAGTTCTCAGGACGTAGAAGCTGCTGTGATTCTCACGTAAATGAGTGCTAGTACAAGTTTCAAAAAACGAAAGATCCTAGTCGCTCTTTGACAAGATAGATTCGTTTTTTCTGAAACCTTGTTCTAGGAAACGATTGCAATCTAAGGATAGATATACCTAACTAAAGGAGTAGTAACATGCATTCAAAGATGACTCTTCGAGTTCTTTACGCGTATTTATTTTTCCTCTTCGCGATTGTATTAGTACCATCGCTTGTGGGCAACAATAGCTCCCCTGCAATTCCAATCATTTGGGCAGCAGACGACAGTCTAGGCGCCTGCATGTCTCAGGTTCGTCAGGACTTTGACGATGCTATGGAAGATGCGAAATCCGAAAGAACCAAGTTACACGCAGCAAATACCCTTGCCGTCACTGCACTTATCGCGCTCAGGTTTCCTGCACAAGTCGCCCTTGCCGGCGGGGCTGCTGTAGCCTTGGTAATAGAGCAGAACTATGCAGTCGCGGTGAACAATGCCAGAGCGACGCGAAATGATGGTCAGAATAATTGCCGTAAGCGAGCGCTTCAACAGGAACGATCCATCTCAGCTCAACTTCATGCAGATTACCATGACCAGATTAACCATGACTCAAACGTGTCTTCGGGCGCTGTCTATTATCAAGGAAGTAATCCTCGGGGTGAAGTGTCCGTTACTCGTATTGATACAAATCGATAAGGAGTAAGCAATGAAAAGAACTAATCGAATTTACTTGGCGATTGGGTCGGCTAGTATTTGTTTGTCGATAGTAGTGTTCTATAGAACTTCAGATGATATTGGAAGTAGCGAGATTTCATCAGTATCGGCAATCCCAAGGGATGCCTCTCATCTCGATAGTAACGAGATTAGCTCTCCACAGCGAAACGACAACAACTCGGGAAGAGCTCGCATTTCAAACAGCCTGCTTTATGAACCTGGATCCGATGAGGTTCTATTCAACTCTTTCGAGGGTTATTCCGTAGAGGAGCTAAAAGAGTCTATTCTTGCTGGGGATTTTTCTGAAGAATTTGACCCAGCAACGAAAGGGAACAGAGAAGTTCTGGCCATGATGTCACGTATCACTGCAGATGCAATGGCCGAAACTGAAGCTATTCTAGGCGCCGATTCACCTACACTTCAAAATCCAGACGAATACTATTCCGAGCGCTGGAGTAGTTTTGTGAGTGCTCTCAATCTCACTGAGAAGGATGCAAGTGTAATTGAGATGCTCATCGTGGACCTAGAGAAAAGGAACTCTGAAATTCTTGAGATGTGGGATAGTGGAGACATTGATACTCAGTCTGCTATTGAATTGACTGATTCACTACAACATAGGACTCGAGAAGGGTTAAGCGATTATATCTCAGTTACCCAACTGGCAGACTTTGATCGAAATTGGAATGCTCACCTGAATCCTAGCAAAGCTGAAAATACCAGCTCACAAATTTCTGAACAGGAACGGATACGTCGAATTACCGCCCGGCATGCGAGGTATGGGGAAGTGGTAGAGCTTACCGCCATGCTCGCAGCAGGCGCAGATATCACCTCGGTAAATCCTGAATCAGGGGAAACCCTACTCATGAGTTCCTCCGGAGCTGGTCAATTGGAAAGTATGGCAGTGCTACTCGATTTCGGAGCAAAGGTCGACGCAAGAAGCCCTAGCGGAGAAACCGCACTTATCACCGCTGTAGGCAACGGCCAGACCGAAGCTGTAAAACTACTTTTGTCAGAGGGTGCCGATCCTAATGCGACAGACAACGCTGGAAGAACACCGATGTTGACCGCATTGATTTTTCGGGAACTAGGCGAGAATTATGTCGAGATTGAAGAGCTTCTGCTAGAGGCAGGAGCGGTAGAGATTCAATAGCTCAACAATGCTGGTTCCGGCACTTCTTAGACAGATTGATAAATAGACTGGAGATAAATAGCCTGGACTCTCATTGCTTAGTAGTTTCAAGTTATGGGTGTCTATGGCTATTCTTCAAGCTAACTGTCAGAGAACTGTTGTAAGCGCCTTACTTGATCAAATAAAAAGGATTTAATCTCTACTCAGCCGCGTTTGCTATGGCCTCTAGTCTCGCCAGTTCGGCTTCTATGTCAGCATCCCCAGGATAAGACTGATTGACCAGAACATAGACAAAATATGCCGGTCGCGTGTATCCGTCGCGGACTAGTCGATCTGCCATCTCGAGTAAATCAGGGACTATGGTGCGATGGTCATGAAAGCGGCCGTCACTCATATACCTGTTGTACAACAAAAGGGCGTTCTGATTTTTCTCTTGATGAAACTGTTCCTCCATTTGCAACGCCAGACCCTCTAGCGGCTCATGCGCAATCACAGCCTCAAGCGTCGGGTCAGTGCCCTCGAAGTAGTGATTGGCGTTGTATGCAACACTTAGATGGGGCCGAATTGCATCCCGAAAGTCGTTGGCTAACCAGCTATGCCAATAGATTGTGGATAGCCGAAGCGTCAATCCACTATTCTCCAGTTGGACACGCCGGCTATCCCCAAAGTGGCTCGGTTTAGCGCCGCTTGGTTCACCGACAAAGGTTGCGTAAGTGAGCTCTTCAAATCGATGGAGAAACAGCTGTGCTGCAGAAAAAGTAGTGCGACCCATTAAAATGTATAGACGACCATATTCATTAAACTCACTACTGCTCAGCCCTGTCACAAACGCTGTTACCCAGGCACCTATACCGCCGGAATTGTGCCGCAGGTCTATGCTGTAGCGAGAAACACCGGCTTCCCGGGCTCTAACTAATGTTTCTCCAACAAAATCGGCATAGGGGACTGGTGGATTCTCCTCGAATTCATTCACTTGCACATAGATCGCATCTTGCTCCTCCAGGATCTCAAACCACTTGTGTTCTTCTTGATTCCTCAGCCATAGTGGAAGCTCAGTGGGAATGTCGTGATAAAAATTCTCACCTTCTGTGGTGATTGAATTGAGTATGGTTGTAGTGTTTCGACCGTTGGCACTGGCAGTGGTGATGGAAAACGCTGATGGATCATCAATGATATCCAGAAAACTAAGCACTTGAGGTAATGCGAGCCTATCGGGCGCCATTAGTTTCGCTCTGCTTTCATTCTCATAGAAGCTAACGGCTTTTACTGCTTCCAGAGCGACTTCTATATCGGTGTTTCCAAAGCGCATCACCTTCTGTCCAATGAGCTGTCGATGTTCCCCGCTCGCGGCAACGACGAACACACCATCATCAAACAGTTGAAACTGTAACGGCGACTGGGAAAAATTCAGTTCACTAATTTTTGCACGGGGGGTACCTCCATGGCCTAGCTCGGCTTCAAGAGCGAGTTCCGGATACAGCCTTGGAATGTGCAGGCGGCTGTGTCCGTCTTTCATTTTGGCAACAATCATTGCCATTTCGAGAATAATCTCCTGGTCATTCAGCTCAGGTAATCGCGTATTCAGCGAATCTATGGCTGAATTAAAATCTTGCTCGGGGAAATTATGAAAGGGCTTGAAATGGATTTCGCTAACGGCTGTGGCGAGCTGCTCCAGGTCCTGTTTCCATTGTTCTGTAGTTAAATGCTGTGCCGCTGAGCCGCAGGCGGCGAGAATTGCAGCGAGTGCCGTTAAGAAAATGTGTAGACGCTTCATGGCGACCCCTCCCTCTGATGCAGGATCGTGTGGTGGAAACTTGACTTAAAGAATATTAGACGAACGCTTGGGGAAGAAGGTTGCAAGAGATAGTCTGGACACCCATAGCTTTTGGGGAGAGTGATAGGTCGGGAGTGATAGTCTGGACACCCACAATCTTGAGATTTCAAAACGTGGGTGTCCAAGGTTATCGCAGGTGTCCAAGGTTATCCTAATACAGCAAGGAATGTGAGTGCCGCCTTACTCGATGTCAATCAAGGGGCTCTAGTCCCATTCAATTGACCCACAGCCTTGTCAAAGCTGTAGAACCCAGTGAGCTCAAGGCTGCTCTCAGCGGCAACGTAATGTGCCTTCTGAGTAATGAGGCAATTGGCAAAGTCCAAGGATTTTCCACGTACCGGCTTCGATTCTTGGTAGTCCATCAAGGCCGACCAAATCACCTGATCATTTTCAAACCGAAAGGCCGCGTCACCAATCAAACTACGCAAAACCTCACACAGCGTGTCTTTATCTAATTCGTAGCGCTTTCCTGCAAGTGTCCAAACGGTTTCAGCTAACACCACATCGGTTAGGAGAATTACGTTCGGTGCCTCGATCAACGCCTTGGCTTTGCGGTGTTGGATGGCATCATCAGCCAGCAGGTATCGCAGCAGTACATTGGTATCAATGGCTATCATGCAAAGTGTCCTTGTCTTGACTCCTCATCACTTACTGATTTATTCGCTTTGGTATCTTTGAGTATGCCAGCGGCTGAACCAACCTCTTTCTTGATGATATTAAATTGATTGCCGTGGCGGAAAATCTCCACATCATCACCGGGATGAATCCCTAATTCCTCACAGGTGGCAACAGGGAGGGTGATCTGTCTTTTAGCACTAACTCTTGGCATGTCAACACTCCTTGGAAATTTCAATGAAGTAAGCGTATCAACGATCTTTACTATTCGCAATAAGTAAAGAAATTTATTGACCGTTTAAATACCCAGCCGCACCATCAGTGAGAATTAAGGAGTCAGAATTATTTTTCGGCTGGGCGATATGCTATGAGGAAAATTCGACACCTTCAGTCTTGAAGATTCGAAATGTGGGTGTCCAAGGATATCTTTAACAAACGGTTGAGTTCGAATGGCCGTTGATCTCGTAGAATGAAGTAACACGCCCTAGCGAGTTTGTGGGCCAAAGCTTTAGTCGCTAAGGCGCCATTCTTTCGTACAGTCTCATTGGACACCCACAGCCTTGAGATTTCAAAATGTGGGTGTCCAAGGTTATACCTATTAATTATATATTCTTAGCTTTACATACAAACGGAATTCCTTCACCGCCTGGATACGTAACTTTGCCAGATCCTTTACCAGTCCTGCTGTCGAATGTCCCATCTACCCTAATAGTGCCAGGATGACCATGAAACGGATTAGCTACGGTAGAAATAAAGGAACTACCATCTTGTGACCACTCGCCATCCTGCTTGCCGTGGCCTCCGAATTCCCAAATATACTCTGCTTTTGAGTTCGGTAAAAAAGTGATTTGGAACGGGACAAAATGATACGGTGGGGCATCTGGTGATGCAAATACCAAGGTGTTATTAAGTAGTGTTTGGGTTATAACAGTCTCGTCTGTTGTCATATTTTTCTCCATATTGATCAAGGGTCGATACTATACATTTAAGACCATGCTTATAGGACACCGTCCTTATAAACCAGAATAGCGGGTTACCAGCATAACTTGTTATCAGGAATTACTAGCTTTTCTAAGTTGTTGAATTTGTAACGTTATAACATTCGTAGGAAAATCCCGCCTATTAACGGGATTTATTAAACCACCAGATCGATCTTTTTCAAAGAAATAATTACACTAAATCTGTGCGTTCCCAATACCACTACAGATCAGAATCATCTTTTTGAACAAAACTATAAAAATGGAATCGCGTCACTGTCTGTACTTTTACCAGCCACAAATCTAAGAAGAAAAATTGGACACCCACAGTCTTGAGGTTTCAAAATGTGGGTGTCCAAGGTTATCCCAAGGTTATCCACGTCTGATGACAACCTCAAGCATCCCTTCAGCAGTTTCCGAAAAGCTCTGTTCGTATTGATATTGGTACTCGTTGATACTTGCAGTTTATGGTGAGCTAACAACATCATTTCGACCAGAAATTTCACATGCAAGGGGACCTCAGAATTTTCACATTAAGTGGAAATGTGGAAGAAGGAATTAGTTATAAAACAGCTTGGCGCTGCCTACCCCGACTAGCCACTTTTGATTGAGACTCTTCGCGAAAGCCTTAACGTTAATAAGTGAGCCTATTGCCCTTCTTGAATTCGCACTGATCAATTGAGTATGGTTTACCCACTCAGAGGGGTTGATTCCCAATTTTTCGAGAACAGGCTGGACCTCAGGGGGAATAGAACCACGCTTGCTAGCTCGAATGGCGCGTCCAGTCCAATCTACAACTGATAGATAGTCTTCATAGCAGATTGGGATAGGACAAGTATCATCTCTACTTGTGGCTGCCATGGGCGCAAGCCAGCATGGCTCAGAATCCTTGGGATTGTCAGTAAATGTTCTTAATCGTTCTTGAATAGATGTAAATTCCGACTGCTCCAAAGTCTCACAAACTTTCGCTCGAACGGGGTTGAGATCAACATATGCCATACAGGATACAACTGCCGCTTCATCTAGCAGTGCCTGGCTTCTAAATCTCCCCTCCCAAAAACGCCCTGTGCAATCGTCTTCTTTGTTGGCCATTCTTGCTATAGTCTCGTTGAGACAGCGCATAAACCAACTGATGTCTGACAATCTGCCGCGAATGGTTTCTACCCAGGTATCCAGGGCTTCACACTCGAACTGTGTTAACTGTTCACCCGCTGCATAGCGCTGAACAAAAGCCGGTCCTTTGTAAAGCATAAGCCACTGGTCGATGATCACCTCAGGAGGCCACAGTTGCGCCTTTCTGGTATCAACATGTAGCACTAAATGAAGGTGATTGGACATAATTGCATAGGCACAAACATCGATACTGAAGACCGAGGTGATCTCTTTGATCCTATCCAGAATCCATTGCTTGCGGTGGTCGAAATTCTTACGAGAATATTTGTCGTAGCCACACAGAAAAGCACGGCGCACACAACGAGAGATGCAATGATAGAACGGCGTTGTTTGGGTATCTACGAGCCGATAACGTGGTTGAGGCATGAGTTCCTCCGTTGAACTAAACCTGTATCTCCAGTTATAGGCGATTGATCGAGATAGGGCCAATTATGAGAGGATTATTGTGGGTGTCCTGTATGGTCTTTGAATGCTAAGACTGCAATAGGTTTGGACAGCGAAAACATTTTACAGCCCCCAAGTCGTCCAACTTTTTTGATTGCATATATTTTCACAGCCAATAGCTAAGATCTGAATCATCGTTTTCAATTGAACGCTTCATGACATAACGGCGGGCTAACCGGACAACCACAATTTAGAGATTTCAAAATGTGGGTGTCCAAGGTTATCCTTCAAAGCCCGCCCATGCTTTCCGCGCTCTCTCAAAGTATTCGATGCTACCCCCGGCAACGACAAATTTTTCAGGATGCGGATAGACGAAGAACGGGCCAACTCCGATATCTTGAAAGGGTATACATACGTGTATCCATTTTAAAGACGTATTCTCTAGTTGCTCCAAGTCTAACAACGGGTAACTAGGAAACTCTTTCCTCTCTTCTTGTATTCTCTCATTCGTTTCCTTGGCCAGTGCCAGATCATGCATGGGATCATGTATGCCCCCTTCTAGTTTTTCGTAATATTGCCCTATCAACTCAAGCCACCCCCAATAGTTATGAGGAAAATAGTAACCCTCTACGCGTTTTTTTTCTTGCTTAACACCGTCAAAATTATAGTAATACGAGACTCCCGTACGGTGGGGTACGATTATACCAAGAACGTCACCTGTATCTTCTACAGGTATCTTCACACTGCTTTTGCTTTCTAAATCCAGCATTCCATATTGGTCCTGTTTGTATCAGTAGCACTAAGGTGTTAACAAGTTATACGATTGCTGCTAGATTAGAAGTCCTGCTGGACTGTACCTATTTCCTACTACACAACCGAGTCACTACTCTAATCTGAATAAGGATCTTGTTTGAGAAGCGGCGTGACTAGAATTACAGAGCCTTCAATATAGATGTCACCAAGGAATACTACTTCTCTTGTCTTGCAGTAGATCCAATTTAAATATGATTCTCCACGTTTTTCTTGATCTACCAACAACGCTCTCGTAAGCGAACTAGAAGATTTCTCGAAAGACTTATTTATAGCTAGTATCGCTTGCAGAGAAAGAGGCTCATAGAATCGGCCGAAGTCCCTTGAATACAAGAACGCGGGGATTAACTCTAAGTTCCAGTTAATCCTCCAAGCTTCCGTTGGTATATAGTAGCCTTCACACTCATGCACAGCATTTTCATTCTCGGGGTGTTGAGCATGGTAAGTAACGCCTGTTTTGCTGGGTATTACTAGACCACTATACATAACGTCTATATCTACTAATATCATGGTGATTTAGTCCATAAAGAGGGGAAATAGGAAAATTGGACATCCACAGTCTCGAGGTTTCAAAATGTGGGTGTCCAATGTTATCTCTCAGTGACAATTCAATTGATATACAACCTCAGAACATATGCGATTATCAAGACCAGGATTAGCTTCCAGAAGTTCGATAGTTTTCCCATTGGTTTTCTGTCATCCTTAGTATGTTGGTTAGGGATTCCCTCGTCACTAAGAAAAAGTTTTAAGCTTTGAACGCTTGTAATTAGTTTCGGATCGATCACCTCACCTGATTCAACGTTAATTATCTCGCTCGTGACTCTGGACAACTTAAAGGTTCTTTCTGAGTCTCTCAATGAACAATGCCCACTCATGTAGATGGCGTCACCGCGTGACCAAACTGTTCTAACACGAACTCTCCTTTCTGATTCATCTTCAACTGAAGATCTGTAGTCAAATTCAAGTGTTGTGCCTATCTCTTCATTAGGGTGTTCTTTTGGTGTTCTTACAGAGGAGTCTGAATGATTCCCAGATACGATAGTGGTACCAAGCAACTCGGGTAAAGAGCTGTTGTTTAGCTCAATGCGATCTGATTTGTTAGTAAGATAAGTAGAGTGGTTAGATCTGACGGAAGTCGTGAGAGTCTCATATTCGGAGTTTTCAATAATCACTTCATTCCAGACTGTCGCAATGTAATGAAAAGGGTACGGGAAAGCTTCCATCTCCGATTTTATCTCATTCACATATTTCTGTTGTAATGCTTGAAACCATTCATTAAGGTGTTTTCCAGGACGAATACCATAAGGCTTATCGTGCCTGATAATACCATCTTGGATAGCGCTCAGAAGCACCTTTGCAAGTTTGGTTTTACTCCCTTTCAAGGAAAGCGAGTGTTTTTCTCCTAAGGCTATGAGTTCTATAGCAGTGTGTTGCGATTTTAGGAATTCAATCCAATCATCATCGTCGCAAGTCCCCTTTGATTTGACTATGCCGTGCTTGGCCATCTGTTTTCCCAATAGTTCGCCAACGTACAACCATTCGTTTTCGTCAAATTCGTCATCCCAATTGAGAAGCCTAAGCAACAAATCAATGTTGCCTTTCAGTTTTCCGAGATCGCCCAAGAAGCGATTACCATTTCTATTGATACATTCTTCGAATGATTCTAGTTCTATCTCGTACATGTATGAATCGTCAAAGCACGCTTTATAGACATGGATAGCTTGCTCAACGCTCATTGAGTTATCAATGTAATCTCGGAGAGATGACATGTCCGTTGTATCTTTGATTCTTACCGAATGTTTCGTGGGCGGCAATCGTCTCGGTCTAAATTTATCGTTCTCTACAAAGTAATTCCAATCCATAGATTATTGCTCCTCAGCGATTTTGAACATTCGTCGTTGACAACGCTTTGGGAAAAGGGTCGCAATAGAGAAAATTGATTCAAATGGAGACTCCAAAATTCGACTACTGTATTTCCACTCTGATCCTATTCATTAAAAGCGATTCTTCGGGCATTACAATAGTAGATCGCCATAGCCCCAAACTAATGTTCCTGCCAAAATCAGAAAGAAAATCCATTTTTCTAGTTTTGCATAATGGAAATTGAACTCATAGGGCACTTCGTCATAAGTAGAATGCTTTTCATTGTAGGGATCAATATAACCTTCTGTCTGTATTAATATAGTTTCAGCCCATATTGCGATAATTACTACGAAAGAGCCGCTTCTTTGAAACCAAACATCATGAGGGTCTGGTGTTGGGTTTAAAGCAGGAACAAAATAGAAAAGCACAGAAATGGTTACGGAAAGTACTAACAATGAGAGTACAATTAGGAACTTTTTCCTAATTGAGAATGCGCTTTCCATCGATATTTTCACGATCACAAGGACTCAAACTCCTCGGTTAGACGACCATAGTTCGTTCCGGTTCTCTTGGGCAGTGTTCATACTCAGGTTGTATGCTGTTCTTAGATTTTTTTTGCGATGGCGCATAAGTCTTAAGTACTCTCCTTTGCTGGTCTACTGAAACTTTAGCAATCATTGTGGTATAACCCATGGAATCAAGTCTAGAAGCACAATTCTTGAGGCTGATTTTAGAGAAGAATGGCACTGAGAGTGGTTCGTCACTCTCGCTTATTACAGCATAGATAACTCGATACTCTCCTGGCAAAGGAGGTCGGTTTAGATCGGCTATTTTGCGGTCTTCGGGCAGCTTCTCATTCACAATAACTCGATACGCTAAATCCATTCTAAACAATTCGCCTGACACTAAACCTTGATTGAAAAAGTGGCTTAGCACGCTCGATCCGCCGTATCGCTTAACATGGATGAACTCTTTGTCATTTCGATAAAGGTCACATATTTCGACACCCCATGCGGCGCCTGGGACGTAAGCAAGGTCTTTATCCATTAGTACGTATTCAGCCGGTTTATTTTCTGCGACACGACTATTGTAAGCACCTTCTGATTCGTCATTATAGTTGGGCAGGTCATTGTCGTACCGAACTATTGAATCGAAGTTCGGAAGAATTAGGGGTCAGACCACGTTTAGGTAAATCGTGGTTTGGACCTCCCCCTGTTCAATTGATATTTCCGAGCTATCCTTGGGCTTCCCACAAACCTAACAAAAATTCCTAGACCGAAAACTCCCCTCCCCCAACCACCCAGAAAGATCCACCAACTCCCTAGCAATCAAATGCACAACCCCCTCACTAACCTGCACCTTCCCCAAAACCCCAATCAACATAGCCTGCCTTACAATCGGCCTCTGCCTCTCGCCCAGCTTCGGCCACACAACCACGTTAATAAACCCACTCTCATCCTCCAGCGTTAGAAACGTCACCCCCGAAGCCGTCTGCGGCCGTTGCCTGCTGGTAACGAGCCCGGTAACCTTCGCGAAACTCTCGGTCGCCAACCCATGCAGATTCTTCGCCGTAGACACCTGGTAGTTGTCCAGGTGCTCCCGCAGCAGCGCGACGGGGTGGCGGCGCAGGGTTAGGCCGGTGGCGTCGTAGTCGGAGAGGATGTCCAAGGCCTCGCCCGGTACGGGTAGTAGTACATCGTTCCCAAAGTCGTTGTCCATATCCATGGCGCTGGCGGTGTTGGGGTTGTTATAGAAGCTTAGCTGTCTCGTGCTGTTGCTTTGTCCCACCTTTGTTGAAGAGAGTGCTCTGGCGTTGTTGCCCTTGCTGCCCAGCGCGGTGCCGGCGGCCTGCCAGAAGGCCTGGTGGCGGTTGCCGCTTAGGCTGCGTAGCACGTCCGCGGCGGCCAGGGCCTCAAGGTCTTTCTTGTTGATGCCGGTGCGGATGACCAGGTCTTGCACGCTGGCGTAGGGTCGTTGCTGGCGGTTCTGGTAGACCCATTCTGCGGCGTCGGCCGAGAGGCCTTTTACGCGGTTGAAGCCCAGGCGCAGCTTGGGTCCATGCTTCGGGTCGACGCGTGTGTCGGCCTGTTGTTCCTGTTGCTGGTAGAGCCGGGGCACTGCTTTGGTGTCGAACTCCAGGCTGCTCTCCGTCTGGCTGTGGTTGATGTGCACGGGCAGCACCTCTACGTCGTGGCGCTGTGCGTC